>JBEGNB010000122.1:0-8855 GCA_041182785.1 Bacteroidota bacterium | reverse complement strand
GGGCTATCGTGGGTGGTGCTATTGACAAGAACTACCAGAAGCCTATCTCCGATGGTTTCACGCAGATGATGAACAATGGTATCCTCGCCGGTTACAACATTGATTCCATGAAGGTTCGCGTGTTGGACGGTGGTATGCACGCCGTTGACTCCAAGCCGATCGCCTTCGAACTTTGTGCCAAGGACGGTTTCCGCGAAGCTGCTCCAAAGTGCAAGCCGCAAATCATGGAGCCGATCATGAAACTCGAGGTGATCACACCGGAAGAGTACGTTGGTCCGGTTATCGGTGACCTGAACCGTCGCCGCGGTATGCCGAAAGGACAGGAAACCCGTATGGGTGGCGCCGTTGCTATCCAGGCTGAAGTGCCGCTCGCCGAGATGTTCGGTTACGTAACCCAGTTGCGTACACTTACTTCCGGTCGCGCATCTTCCACCATGGAGTTCAGCCACTACGCTGCCGCTCCGGAAAGCATCGCCAAGGCCGTGATCGAAAAGTCACGCGCTGCCAAGTAAAAATTACTTGTTCTTGTTTGATATTCCCGAATTCTTTCCTTGTTGAAAGAATTCGGGATTTTTTTTGCCGGTGTCAGAGCTTGTTCAGGATTCTCTTAAAGTTCAAAGTTGGGCGAAAGCTCCTCCTCGTTACCCGCGTAGAACTTGTTGATATGCTGAACAGCCTCATCGGGATCATCGGTCACGAGGAACAGATCGAGGTCTTTTTCAGCGATATTGTGGTGTCGCTTGAGCATGATCTCCACAATCCAGTCGCGGAGGCCCTCCCAGAATTCCTTGCCCATCAGTACAATAGGTACGGGTGTGATCTTGTTGGTTTGAACCAGCGTGAGCACTTCGAACAGTTCGTCGAGGGTGCCAAATCCGCCGGGCATGACAACAAAGCCCTGGGCGTATTTCACAAACATGACCTTCCGTACGAAGAAGTACCGGTGTTTCAGGTTGTGTTCGGGTGCGATGAAAGCATTGTGGTGCTGCTCGAACGGCAGGTCAATATTGAGTCCGATGGAAGTGCCCTGCTTCATCCATGCGCCCCGGTTACCGGCTTCCATGATGCCCGGACCGCCACCGGTGATAATACCATAGCCTTCTTCGGTGAGTTTGCTGGCCACCTTGACGGCGAGTTCGTAGTAATAGGTGCCCGGTTTGGTGCGGGCCGAGCCGAAGATGGACACACAGGGTCCGAGGTTATTCAGCACTTCAAAGCCGTCAACGAATTCGGCCATCACCTTGAACATGGTCCAGGAATTCTCCCCGCGCATTTTCGACCACTGCTTCATGGCGCGCTGTCCTGTTCCGCCCTTTACTTCGTCGGCGGATTGTTTGTTTTCTTCCATAATTGAATTTTTTTGGAACTGTTTCGGGCACACCCTAGTCTTTTTTGCGCGGCGCCGTGGTATTCATCGCGCGTTCAGGACCGAGTGTGACAAATGTTTTAATTACTTCGGTACAATGTTCGAGGATGTGGGGGAGTTCGGCTTTCTCGTCTTCACTCCATTTCCCAAGTACGAAATTGACCTGTTTACCTTTTGAGAAGTTGCTTCCTATGCCCACGCGCAGGCGCGGATAAACATCGCTCCCGAGGAGCTCCTGTATATTCTTGAGTCCGTTGTGGCCGCCGTCGGAGCCCTTGCCGCGGAGGCGGAGCTTCCCGAAATCGAGGTTCAGGTCATCGCAGATAACCAGGCTGTTTTCCACGGCGATCTTTTCCTTCTGCAGCCAGTAGCGCACGGCTTTCCCGCTGAGATTCATATAGGTATTGGGTTTCAGCAGAATCAGGGTGCGGCCTTTCCATTTCACTTCGGCGAGATCACCGTGGTGATCGCTCTTCCAGCCGCCGCCGAGTGCGGAGCAGATAAAGTTCAACACGTCAAATCCGATATTGTGACGTGTGTCGTCGTAATCGTAGCCGATATTGCCGAGGCCTGTGATCAGATATTTCATATTTTCAAAAAAAGGGCAGCAAAGATAACTGCCTGGAATAGCTTTGCATCAAAACCATGCATCTATGTGGAAATTCGCGTCTATCATAACGCTCGCATTGCTTTTTGGTTGTGTGAGAAGGCCGCCGGAACCCCTGAAGCCTGCATTTTATTGCTGGCAGACTACCCTTGGGCTGTCCGGTACCATGTCGGATTATCTCGCATCAACCGGTTGTAAAAAAATATACGTGAAAGCGCTTGACGTGGGTCTCGACCCGGCCGACGGTTCTATTGTACCCTATTCGCAGCTTTCAGTTGCCGATACGGCGGGATTATCACAGCTGGAGGTGGTACCTGTCGTTTTTTTCACCAACGAAACCATTCGGAGGCTCACCGATGATGAAAAAAACGGCTGGCTGGCGGAAAAGATTGCTGCCGCCCTCGTACGCGCGGGCGCTGCGGGTGCGCGGTCGCAACGCCCCGAGTTTCAGGTTGACTGCGACTGGACGCAGGGAACCCGCGATGCCTTTTTCCGGTTGCTGGAAAAAACGAGAGGTCACCTGCCACAGGATGCCCTGCTCAGTGCCACTATTCGTCTGCATCAGTACAAGTTTCCGGAACAGACGGGCGTCCCGCCGACTGACCGCGGTATGCTCATGCTGTACAACACAGGAGATATTGACGCTCCGGGAGAATCCAACTCGATATTCAGACCGGAAGACGCGGAAAAATATCTGAGGGGAGCGCCGGCTGCCTACCCGCTGCCACTCGACGTAGCCCTGCCGGCATTCTCTTGGACGCTGGTTTTCAGAGACGGGGAACTCTGGAAAATTCTGCCCGGACACGACGACCGGCTGCCAACGGGCACACTGGAGCACGGTACATTTCAGAACGGGCATTATCTTCGCCCCGGGGATTTTCTGAGACAGGAGGTAATTTCTCCTGAATTGCTCAGAGAATCGGCACTGCTGGCGGCCGGTGCCAGCCTCGCAGACGATGCCACCCTCGCTTTTTTTCATCTGGACAATAACACACCGCGGGCGTTTCCGGCGCCCCTGATCCGATCTGTATGTCAACTGGCCGACTCCGTCCGAACAGCGCAATGAGCAGACTGATTGTCTCTGCCGCCGCCCTGATACTGCTTGCTTCATTCGATCCGTCTGTCCCGGATCGGGGAGAGGGTAATGGCGCCTGTGCCGGTTCGATAGAACCTTTTTACGGATATTCTTTTCTGGATCCCGGTATTATCAACAAATCGGCGGCTTATGCTCCGTTTTTTGCGCGCTGGGACGATTATTACGAGCGGTTTTATTTCGGGAAGCAGGAAGAAATTCAGATGTCGGAGAATATCGAAGAGTGGAGAGAGCGGTTCTGTGGTCAGCCGCTGGCGGAAGATGTGGCAAGGGTGGTGTACGGAGCTTCGGCCGAGGATATTATGGCCCTTGAGCGGGCCGCCGCTGATTCCACACGCAAGACGCTGTTGCCCGGTCAGCTGGCAGGAAATACGTTTGCCGAAATGATTTCGTACAATGGCTGTCTGGAGGTAACCACCTACCTGATCTTTGCCAAACGCTGCGAACCTTATGTGAGCAGCCGGGGAGGATGGGAAGCCCGGGAGCGATATACCGACGAAATGCTGGACCTGATCAAACAGGGAAAAGAACAGTTTCACGGGGCCAGTTCTCATTTTATCCGCATGCGCTACCTGTATCAGCTGGTCAGACTGGCGCATTATGCCGGTCAATATTCGCTGGCGGTGAAACTGTATGACGATCTTTTCCCGAAAATACAGAGAAAAAAGGCCAGTATTATTCACTTTTGGGTACTCGGACATGTGGCGGGTGCACAACAGAAGCTCGGCAGGTACCCGGAAGCAGCTTACCTGTATTCACTGGTATTCAGGCATAGTCCGTCGAAACGCGCTCAGGCATACCGGAGTTTTCTCATCAGAAATGATGCAGACTGGGACAAGGCGCTTCGCCTGTGCCAGACGGATGCCGAAAAGAGTACCCTCTATGTGCTTCGTGCGGGGGGCTCGCGCGCGCACCTGCTCGAAGACATGATGCAGGTGTATGATCTGGATCCCGGGAATCCGCAACTCGACCTGATGCTCGTGAGCGAAGTACAGGAAATAGAGCGCGTATTCTTGCGGACGGCCGTCACGGATCAGATGCGTGGCAAGGCGGTGGGCCGAATCAGTCAGGATGATGGAGTGAAGCGCCTGCTGAACCTGCAGAAGTTTGTTCGGCAGGTTACCCGCGAAAAAAAGTACCCCAATCTGAAGCTGTGGCGCGGAATAGAGGGATATCTGGAGCTCATGGCTGGCGACAGGTACGCCGCAGAAAAGCGTTGGGATCGCCTCGAGGACGACCTCGACGATGACGAACCTGACGAAGAGGCACTCCTGAAACAGTTGAAAATATGGCGTTGCCTGCTCGAAATCATGAATTTTGATCCGAAAGCGAGCGGAGCTGATGTGCAGTTTTACGCCATCATGGAGTACGAGGCCTTCAAATTGAATCCGGCTTTTGAACCCTTTCTCCGGCAGTGGGTGTCGGCCGCATACGCAGACGCCGGGCACCCTGGCAAGGCTGTCCTGGTTGCCTGGCCACCCAATTCCATCGCCCTGAACCCCCGGGTGGAGGTGTACGACGACCTGCTCAGTCTTTCGGAGGCCAGTAATCCGATACTGCTGGTCAAAACCATGCAGATTGATACGAACCCCGACCGGGTGAAGGCGTATTTCCTGGAATTGAAGGGAGCTTACTTCCTGAGTCAGGGCAAGCCCGAGGCAGCAGTAGCCATTATGCGCTCCATCTCCCAGGTAGAAGTAGCCAAAATGCCCAGGTTCACGCCGTTCAGGGAGAAAGTGGGCGAAAAAGTACACCGCGTGGTCAGCGACAGTCTGCTGCTGAACCGGCTGGAGATTGCCGAGAAAATTCTTGATCTGGAGTTCAGGGCTAAAACGGCGGAGGCTCTGGGGGATTCCATGGCTGCTGCCTGGTGGTACCGGATTGGCGTCGCCTATTACAATATGTCTTATTTTGGGTACGAGTGGGAGGTAACAGATGCTTATCGGAGCGGTTACAACCAGCTTCGGCTGGCACAGGGGCCGGTTTTTTCACTGGCGGGCTCGCCCGAAGGAAACCGAGAGAACACCGATATGAGCGTACCGTTATCATACTTCGAAAAAGCACTGGCGGCCTCGCAGAAAAATCCGGAAATCGGTGCCCGGGCAGCCTTTATGGCCGCCCGATGCCGGCAGAAACAGTGGTTCTGCGACCCTGCCTGCGCATACAGACCCGGTACGGGTATGATACCTGATCTGCCGGAGGATTATTTCAGACACTACAGTCTGTTAATTAACGATTACTCCGGTACGAAATTCTATAACGCCATTGTGAAGGAGTGCAAGTGGCTCGCGGCATACGCCAGGTAATTGTCAGGCCAGATTCCGGTTGCTGTCCAGTTTCAGTAATACGGCTATCATCAGGGTGAATCCGATGAGCGATGATCCGCCGTAACTGATGAATGGAAGGGGAATACCGATGGTAGGCACCAGGCCCATGGTCATGCCTATATTAACGATGAAGTGGACGAACACGATACCCGCCACCCCGTACGCATACACCCGCGAGAAATTGGATCGTTGTCGCTCGGCTATGACGCTGATGCGTACAAGCAGCCAGACAAACAGGGCAATCATGGAGGCTACACCGAGAAAGCCGTGCTCTTCACCCACGGTACAGAAAATATAGTCCGTTTCCTGTTTGGGCACATACTTCAGTTTGGTCATATTGCCTTCCAGCAGTCCCTTGCCGAGGAAACCACCGGCACCGATAGCCATTTTGGAGTGAATCAGGTTATATCCCGCCCCCCGGGCATTGGCTTCTGCTTCTTCGGGGCGCAGCCATATCTTGATACGCTGTTGCTGGTGGGGCGCCAGCAGTGTGTAACAGGCAAAGTTGGCAGCGAATACCACGCTTCCCGCCAGTGCAAGCAAAAACAGCCATAACTGCATTTGACGCTGAATCAGACTGGTCTTTTTCAGATAATTGGGCAGAAAAACGGTTGTAAACAGCAGTAAATGCGGTAACAGGACGTATAAATGAGGGTTGCCCGCCGACTTTGGATCTGCCATGAATACCTCCTTCATCACCCACTCAAAAATGGAATCCCACCACACAGTCACCGGAATCAGTGCTATAAAGACGGCCCACCATACCCTGCGGTCACTACGGAGACGTCTGATCAGCAGGGCATTGGCTACTGCAATCAGCGAGGCTACCACATAAGCGGGCTGATCAAACTTCAAACCGAGGATAACCAGCGTGACGGTGCTGAAGCCTACCACATACCAGGAAGACGGGAGGCCTTCTCTGTACAGAACAAGCAGAAAAGAAAAAAATACCAATGCGGATCCCGTGTCGTGTTGCAGCAGGATAAGTAATACCGGCAGCATGAAAATAGCAATGGCAATAAGCCTGTTTCGCCAGTTCCTGAGGTCAACACTTGTTGAGCTGAGGTGCGTGGCCATGGCAAGGCAGGTGCCGAATTTGGCCAGTTCCGAGGGCTGAAAGGTGAATCCACCCAGCTGATACCACGCGTTGGCTCCGTTTACCTCCCGGCCGAAGATGAGTGTTCCGGGCAGCAGTAGTATGCTTAATATGTAAAAAATAGGAGAAAATGTGCGCCAGATGGTCCATTCGGTCATCAAAATGACGAACATGATGGCATAACAGAAAATAATGAAGAACATCTGTTTGCCCGCCAGTGCACTCAGGTCGAGGAACGATAACGGATTGTCGGGATTGTAGGTCACCGAATAAATCATCAGCCAGCCCAGTACAGTGAGCGTGACGTAGATACCCAACAGCGGTCTGTCTATCTCGTTAAAACTGAATGATGAATCCCTGCTCGCCAATGTTTCCGATTTTATTGTTCCAGAAAATCTCTGGGGTGAATATTATTATCTCTGGCCGGATAGGCGCCTTGCCATCCTTCCAGAGCTGCTATGAATGCCATGGCTTCCTGTTTGGTGCGAAATGCTCCCACTCTCAGTTTGTAATAGGGTTTTTCCAGCAGCCATGCCGCAGGAACTTCCGGATATTCCTGCCTGAAACGTTCTCTTCCCGATTCTACTTGTGTTCGGTCGGTTGTTGACATAATCTGTACTCTCCATCCGCTGATCCGGGGTTTGGCGCGATTGTTTTCCACCCACGCGCTGAATAAATCGGATATCCCGGGCTCCTCATTTATCTGCACTTCCTGTGCCGATACCTGCAGAAGGAGAAAAAGTGAGAACAGACCAGTGAGGGTGAACTTCATATACAGATGTTTCAGGCTGTAAAGGTAATGGATTTTTACTGCTCTTACCGGAAGAGCCATTTCCCGATTTTCCATAACGGGCTCCATTCTTTCTGAATTCTGGAATAGGGCATCTGACGGGCGCCAAAATCGCGTCTGCCCGCTTCAATGGCCCGGATCATACTGCCTTCAAAGTCGAAAATATGGAGGTTTAACGTATTTTTGGCGTACATGATGGCTGTCCATTTCAGCAGCAGTGCGGAGCCCGAAGCGCGAAGTGACGGGTCATCGCCGCTCATGACATAATAGGCCGAGTGTTTGTCCCACGCGAGCAGAGCTGCAGAGTGTATCCTGTTTTCGGTATCAAGGGCAAAAAACAGTTTACAGGCACTGTTTTCCATTAATACCTGTACGTATTTTTCTAAAAAACCGGTACTGAAGGGCGGTTTCAGGCCCTGCCGCGAGAAACTCAGATCAACCAGCCGCTTCAGCTCCGTTGTGGGCAGGTTTTCCGCGACACGGAGTATTTTTTCGGCCTTTCTGATTTTTCTCCGGTAATTCCGGCTGATATTTTCCCTGATTTCATCCGCACTTTGCTGCAGGTCAATGACGTATGAGTAGCGTGTCGTTTGCCGGAACCCCCTCCAGTAAAAGGGCAGCCAGTTGGTTGCACTGTAGTTCATATCCTGCTCGAATGCCGCCAGTTTGGGCGGAAGCTGGTCCGTCAGTGCATCGTACAGGCGTATTTCATCATCCGGATTTCTGTATTCAGGCAACAGATACGGCCCCATAAACTTGCAAAGTGGCGGCATGGCGATATAATGCCAGCCCCACTTTTTTTTCAGAAAAAAGGGCATAACGGCTATAGTTCGTCCTCCCGACTCAACGGTTGCGGTATCCCAGCTCCCGCCGGCACACACAACGTCGAGGTACCATGGCTGCATGAACAGGGGCAAGTCAGGCGCCGTGGCGGCGAATACGCGGTATTTTTCTGCCTGTCGGTCTTTCAAAGCCTGGGTGTTTACTTCTTTTCGGTGCTTTCGCTGCTAATCAGGTTGCCAAACAGTATGGCATTGGCAAACAGTCGGTTTGTTCCGTACCAGAAGGACCTGAAGTTCGGGGATGTCGGAAACGCGATGATTTTCCCCTTGCCCGTTCCATGTACAGAAACAGCTGCTGCTCCACCTGTCATAGGTATCTGACTGCTGTGCACATACCCGGCGAGCAACGGCTTCGGGGTCAGTCTGGCTGGTGTTGAGTACGGATTTTTGCCCGGACTGACGAACAGTGTGTCACCAAAGAACACGGGCAGGCGGTTTCTGGTGTAGCCAAAACAAAGCGGGTGGGAGAGATCAAGCTCCGCTTCAAAAATGGCACCGGCCAGTGTTAGTGCGCCCTTGTCTTCCGTCAGGCTTGCGTACGGGCGTGAGGCCGGCTGATCGGCGGCGGAGTTTCTGAATTCGATATTGGCTATTCCTGCCGATTTGAGCCAGCGGAGCGCACTTCCCGTTGCAATCACGGTGCCTCCATCCTGTACAAACTGCCTGATTTTGTCGGCCGACAGCTTGCCGTAGTTGCCATCGGGGATGATCAGTACATTATATCTGGACAGATT
>JBEGNB010000121.1:0-4625 GCA_041182785.1 Bacteroidota bacterium | reverse complement strand
TCAGTAAATGGCCGCGGCGAGCAGTTGGCTATGACGGAAATTACGCCATCGCCACCCGTGGAAATCACTGGCAGCGTCATGAAATCATCACCGCTCAGCACGAGGAAACCCTCAGGCCGGCCTTTGATTATTTTCATGATCTGATAGATATCGTCGGATGCTTCCTTCACCGCGATGAACTTGTCACTCGCATGGGCCAGCCGGAGCGTAGTTTCTGCCGTCATATTCGAAGACGTGCGGCTGGGTACGTTATAAATGATAATCGGCTTTGGAGAAGCCTCTGCCAGTGCCATGTAATGCTGATAGATACCTTCCTGCCCGGGTTTGTTATATGCCGGGTTACTGGACAGGATGGCGTCAATGCCGTCAAAGTTGAAGGATTTGAGTTTTTCAACTACTGCGGCAGTGTTATTCCCTCCGAAAATACCGGCCACGAAGGGTAGCCTGCCCCGGTTTACCCTGATGGAGAAGTCGAGTATGCTGCGGTGTTCTTCGTCAGTGGTGGTGCTGGATTCGCCGGTAGTGCCAAGACTTACCAGAAATTCAACTCCGCCCTCAATGACGTACTCAATAATCCGTTCAAGTGCTTCCCAGTCAACCTGACCGTTTTTGAATGGAGTGACCAGTGCCACGCCGGTGCCGCGCAGAGATGCCTGCAGACTCATGATTTCGGATTTTATTTGGCGGGTGCTGATGCCGGCAATCGGCGGTAGTGGCCCATTTTGCCGTATTTGTCAATGCGCGCGATAATCCTCTCGTCGGGATCCATGGGCGCAATTTTTGCCAGTTCCTTGATGATGTGCTCTTTCAGTATGGCAGCCATCTGTTCGGGGGCATTGTGGCCTCCTCCGAGTGGCTCCTTCACAATGCCGTCAATCAGACCGAAGGACAGCATGTTGTCGGCATCGAGTTTGAGTGCTTCCGCAGCCTGTTCCTTGAAATCCCAGGAGTGCCACAGGATGGAGGAGCAGGATTCGGGTGAAATCACCGAGTACCATGTATATTCCAGCATGAACACCTTGTCGCCCAAACCAATGCCCAGTGCGCCACCAGAAGCGCCTTCACCTATAATATAACACAGAATGGGCACACGGAGCTGTGCCATTTCAAACAGATTTCGGGCAATCGCCTCGGCCTGTCCACGCTGCTCGGCCTCCAGACCCGGGAATGCACCCGGCGTATCAATGAGTGTGACAACCGGGAATCCGAAGCGTTCAGCCATTTTCATCAGGCGCAGGGCCTTGCGGTACCCCTCCGGATTTGCCATGCCGAAATTGCGGTACTGGCGCATTTTGGTATTTACCCCTTTCTGGTGTCCTATCACCATGACTGTCTGACCGTCGAGATCGGCAAGACCACCCACGATAGCATGGTCATCACCGGCATAGCGATCGCCATGCAACTCAATGAACTTGCGGCACATGGTATTCAGGTAATACAGCGTGTAGGGGCGTTCCGGGTGGCGGGAAAGTTGTACTTTCTGCCAGCCAGTGAGACTGGAATAGATTTCCTTTCGCTTATTCTCGATTTTGCCTTCCAGTTCGCGAACCATGTCGGACACATCGAGTTCGCCTTTTTCCCCCACCTCGCGCAACTTCTGCAATTGCTCGTAAAGGGCTTCCAGGGGTTTTTCAAAATCCATGAAGGTCATTGACATGGCGGAGCAGGATGTTTTGATTTTAAATCTTGATGGCGCAAAGGTAACTATGATTTAACTCATAGTTATGACTCTTGTCAATTGATTTGGCCAAAGTGGTGTGAAATACGCCTCATTTAAGCCTGGAATAGGTTTCCGAAAAAAAATCTGAAAAAATTTTTCTAAAATGCTTGTCGGTTTGAATTGGGTGATATTATCTTTGCCCCGCTTAAAACGCAAGGATTGGTAGTTCAGTCGGTTAGAATGCCGCCCTGTCACGGCGGAGGTCGCGGGTTCGAGTCCCGTCCAGTCCGCTCAGACCTTTTCCCAATTTGTCCAAAAGCGTGTAAATCAATGATTTACGCGCTTTTTTTATTCTGATATGTTCCATAAAATTCCACTTTTTTCCGCTTGCCTGGTTGCTCTGCGGGTTTCTCGAAAAGTAATCGAAAAAAGGAAACCAGGTAAATGTATAGTTGTGGAATATTTTGGAATAACATACTGAAAATCAGCATTTTAGGTATTGTTTATCTCTGGGAAGTTCGTATTTTTGCGTCACAAAATGGAGGGCTCACTTTAAACATGATGCCTTATGTCGGCCAAAACTTCATCCTTCTCGCTCTTATTCTATGTTAGCAGAACAAAAGTCCAAAAAAGTGGGGAAGTACCCCTTCTCCTCAAAATCAACATCAACGGGCGCAGAGTCGTCCTTAATCTCAAAAGATCGGTCAATCCTGAGGATTGGGACTCAGGCAAGGGCAGGATGGCAGGGAGATCTGACCAGTCAAGAATCGTGAATGAGTATATTGAGGCTGTCAAATTCAAGGTTCGCCGCAAGTACAATGAACTGATCCAGCTCAAGGACGAAATCACTCCGGAAATGCTGCGCGATGCTGTCCTGGGCATCAACGGCTCAGCCACGAAAACCATCGTTGCTGTTTGGGAAAATAATCTGGAGGGGATGCGTAAACTGATCGGGAAGGAAACCTCGCGAGCCACCTGTCAGAAGTACAGTTCAGCCCTGAATCATCTGAAAAAGTATCTGAAGTCCCACTACAAGGTCAATGATATTTCTGTAAAGTCAATTGACCCTGAATTTATCTCAAATTTCAGCTTGTATGTAAGAACAACGGCTGACTGCGGACACAATACGTCAATCAAATTTTTGCAGATATTTCGAAGAATCATCATTATCTGTCTGCGGAACGGCTGGATTACCAGGGACCCGTTTGTGGGTATCAGTATGAAAGTGAAAATTGTTGATCGCACTTATCTGAATGAGAAGGAACTGCAATCACTGGCTGATTTGGACATTTCTGTTGAACGCATCGCACGGGTTCGTGACTTTTTCCTGTTTTCCTGCTACACCGGACTGGCGTACATTGATCTTAAAAACCTGAAACGTCAGGAAATCGAGGCGGGCGACTCCGAAACCGGACTCTGGATTCGTACCAAGCGGCAAAAAACCGGTGTCAGAACCAATGTCCCCCTGCTCGAATTGCCCTGTCTGATTATCAACAAGTACAACAGACTGGACAGTTTACGGTCTACCGATCCAGTTCTGCCCATCCCCAGCAACCAGAAGATGAATGCCTACCTGAAGGAGCTGGCCGACTTGTGTGGCATTGACAAGGAGCTTACTTTTCACATCGCCCGGCACACTTTTGCCACCACGGTCACGCTGATGAACGGTGTTCCTATCGAGAGTGTGAGCAAAATGCTCGGTCATACCAACCTGAAAAGCACGCAGCACTACGCCAAGGTGGTGGATAAAAAACTGGGTGACGACATGGCTGCGCTGGCTATGAAACTCAATATGAAGAAGAAGGTCGGCTCTGATTCTACGCCTGCTCCCGCCCGGAGGGCCAAAAGGACATCCGCCAATCGGTAAGTATTCGGGGGCCTACGTTTTGACGGAGGTTCCCTTTTCAATTTCATCTTTCATGGATCAACCGTTCACCATACGCACCTACGGTTTCGGAGAGCTGGCCCAGATGTATTTCCCGGCGGTTTCTCCCAAAACAGCCAGTACGAACCTGAACAAATGGATCAGGGCGGCTCCCGAACTTCGGGATGCCCTGCACGAGGCTGGCCGGAGGCCGGGCTTCAAAATCCTGAGTCCGGCCCAGGTCAGGCTGATCGTGGAGGTGCTGGGTGAACCCTGACGCGCTATTTTGCTATGAAAAGCTACTATACTCCGCCCCAAAACCACCAGTTCTTTCAGAGTTACTACCGCCTGACGCCGACCCTTCGCCTGATGGGTTATCTGGCTCAGGTGATCACGGCACTGGCCGAAATCGGAATTTCATACCGGCTGATCCTGTCCAGTGTGGCAGAGGTTTTTCCGGAATATGCGACACCGGTGGCGTACTTCGGGGCGATTATGGTCACTGTGTTCCTCGAGGTGGGCCTGCGCAGGTTTCTGCCCTTCGCCTTTCGGGCTGTCCTGTACCGCCGGTTTTCCGGCCTGCATCTGCTGATTTCGGTGCCTGTGCTGCTCATCACGGCGGCACTGATAGTCGCCCTGGGCTTTCTGAGTGTACAGGGAAGTCACGAGGTCGTCCGGCAGATAGCGCCCGACCCGGAGGTGATACCGGAAGACCCGATTTTGCTCCGCTCGGAGGAGGAATCGGAACATGCGCTGCAGCTTTGGCGCAGTGATTCTGCGCTGCTGGAGCAGCAGTATTTGTCGCTCCAGAGGGGTGTGGAGGCGCGCTACCGACCCAAAATCGTGAAAAACCCGGAGATGGCTGCATCACAAGCTGCTGAAATCAGTGTGCTGCAACGCCGCAAAACAAACGCCCTGCTGGATGCCGGCAAGCGCCGGGATGATCGTCTGGCACAGATTGCCACTGACCGCCGGGAGGCTCTGAATCGCATCGGTGAAGCCAACCGGACGGCTGCATCGGTGGTTTCTGCGCGCACCGACCGATTCGGGGGCGGACTGGCATGGTTTACGCTGATCGCCCTGGGGGTATTTGTTTTCAGT
>JBEGNB010000120.1:0-3312 GCA_041182785.1 Bacteroidota bacterium | reverse complement strand
ATGTAAGATTTTGTATATCAATTATTTGCGCCAAAAAATATGTTTATTTTGGGTGTCCCAGACCCCAAGACCTATCTTTGGGGGTGTTTGTCC
The DNA here is from genome assembly GCA_041182785.1 of Bacteroidota bacterium. Taxonomy (GTDB): domain Bacteria; phylum Bacteroidota; class Bacteroidia; order Chitinophagales; family Saprospiraceae; genus M3007. Next base: position 3,219 of record JBEGNB010000120.1, on the reverse strand, counting down.
GGCAAAAAAGGAATCGAAGCGGGGTTTAAGAGGTACACTGAGCATTGTTTTCTATGATGTGACAACGCCGTACTTTGAAATTGAGCAGGAGGATGAATTACGCAGGACAGGGTTCTCCAAAGAAGGGAAACAACAACATCCACAGATACTGCTGGGCCTTTTAGTCAGTGTAGATGCTTACCCGCTGACCTATGAGATATTCGAAGACAATGCCCCCCGACCAACGCCAACTTGTTTTTTCAACTCCTTTTCGGGAGCATTCCCCGAAGCCCCTTTCTGCGGGGGGTCAAGGTCTCCGCTCGGGACTTCCGGGGTTAACCCGGTTTTATATAACCGCAGAGGTACGTAGAGGTAACCTCATAGTTGCGCAAAGTCATCTTTCTCTGCGTCATACTCTGCGCAACTCTGCGGTAAGAAGCGCATTGCTCAGCATGGAATACCCCCGAGAAGGAGCCGGAAAAACAAGGTGGTGTTGGTCGGGATGGTTGCATTTCAACCCCGAAATTCACTCTAAAACTTCGGACAAACGATATCGTCGTTGTCGTAATTACCCCTGTAGGTAATGGACAACTCAAAAGCACTCTGGCGCAGATTGGCCTTCAGTGCGCCCGGATTGAGGTCATAACTGAATCCCATGACCATACTGTTCAGTTCTATCCCCACGAGTGCCGTTACCGCGTCAAAACCGGTGCCGTTGTCGTTGCGCACCTGACGTGCCCACGCTCCGATATTCAGTGCTGTTGAACCGTACTGTCCCATGGCAAAACGCATACTGGCGCCTGCATTTACCTGAAAGTGAGGGCCCTGACTCGCTACAAGGAGTCGAGGTGAAATCTGTACCCTGTTATCTTTGGACAAGGGGATATTGGCCGATGCCTGGGCAGAGTAACGGGTGTAAAGCTTGCTGCCGGGCAGGCTGTCAATACCAAAAAACGTGACAGCAGGTTGAAAAAGATGGTGCATGGCACCACCGACGAACACATAGTTCTCATCGCCGATACGGGCCTTGTAGTTGAGCCCCAGGCTGTAGTCGGGAAAAGAGAAATTATTTGACGGCAGAATTTCGGCAGTCTGGAGCCAGTAACCCGATGACCCGTCGAACTGGTCGTGGAACTGCAGGTTACCGTAATTCATGTTGCGCTGGTTCAGTCCGCCCTGCATTCCAAGGGTGAGGTACTGACGTTTGTTCATATCAAGCGCCTTGTGATAGGCGAGCGACACGGCAATCTGGGTAGTACTGAAATCAACAATCCCTGCCTTGTCGTTGAAAAACATGATTCCAAGTCCAAAGGCATCATTTGTAAATTTTTTGCCCTTTTTGTTGAAGCGCAGGTCGGCAAAAAAGGAAAACGTCCTGACAGGCTGCTCCATTACCTTTCTCCACTGATCGCGGTAGATGGTACCAACCCGATAACTGCCTTCCATAGCGCCCGTGAGTGCCGGATTGAGGCTCATGGGGGCGGCATAGAACTGGGAAAAGTGCTGATCCTGTGCACTGGAGGCCGACAGAAACACCAGCAGAAAAGAAAGAGTGGTGACAATTTTGTTCATACAGTTCCTGATATTGGGTGCAAAGGTAACCCACTAACGAATAAATTACTTTATTGGTATCTTTTATCTACCTTTCGGCTCTGCTTTAACTACCCTTTTGCTACGTTTATGGAAAAAAATTCAGAATTCAAGCCCTACATCACTGCAGACAATGTTTCTGTGAAGGAATTCACCGTCCGGGCGGTGGTGCTGGGTGCGCTCTTTGGCATCCTTTTCGGTGCTGCCACTGTTTACCTCGCACTGAAGGCTGGCCTGACCGTATCGGCTTCTATTCCGATTGCGGTACTGGCCATTTCTCTGGGCCGCAAGTTCCTGAAAACAACCATTCTTGAAAACAATATTATCCAGACCGCCGGCTCGGCTGGCGAATCGGTGGCTGCCGGTGTGGTTTTTACCCTGCCTGCCTTTCTGTTCCTGAGCGACGGAATAGGAAAAAACTACTTCAACTACTGGACAATCCTGATGCTGGCTATATTCGGCGGTATTCTCGGTGTACTGATGATGATTCCGCTGCGCAGATCGCTGATTGTGAAGGAGCACGAAACCCTGCCCTATCCGGAAGGTACCGCCTGCGCGCAGGTGCTGATTGCCGGCGACAAGGGCGGTGATTTCGCCAAAACAGCCTATCAGGGACTGGGATTCGCCTTCGGCTATGCCATGCTCCAGAAAGTATTTCACTTCATCTCCGAGGCTCCGATGTGGGTGAGCAGCGCGGCCAGCAAGTACCTGCCCGCAGCCCGACTGAGCGGTGAAATCACCCCGGAATATCTCGGTGTGGGCTACATCATCGGCCCCCGTATTGCCGGTGTGCTGGTGGCCGGTGGCGTACTGGCCTGGTTCGGCCTCACCCCGCTGCTGGCTACCCTTGTTCCACCCGATGTGATTGCAGCCCAGTTACAAAAACTCGACCTGATGAATATGGCAGAAACCAGCGCGCGCTTCGGCTGGGATCCCGCCACACACACGTTTTCCAACCTGTCAGAGGCAATCTACCGGGCATACATACGCCAGATCGGTGCAGGAGCCGTGGCTGGCGCGGGTTTTATCACGCTGATTAAAACCATGCCTACCATCGTTTCTTCTTTCCGCGACAGTATGGGCGACCTTCGTAACAGAGACAAAAGTGTGGCAAGAGCCCGCACAGAAGATGACCTGTCCATCAAAGTAGTTGGAATTGGAAGCATTGCTCTGATTCTCCTCATGGCATTATTGCCCTCCATTCCGGGCGACAGCTTCATCAGTAAAATCCTGATCGGCATCCTGGTCATCATTTTCGGCTTCTTCTTTGTGACGGTAGCAAGTCGTATTGTAGGTATTATCGGAAGCAGCAACAGCCCGATATCGGGTATGACTATTGCCACTATTATGGGAACAGCCCTGGTGTTCATCGGTGTTGGCTGGACGGGCAAGGTATTCGAACCCATGGCACTGGTGGTAGGAAGTATGGTGTGTATTGCAGCAGCCAATGCAGGCGCTACCTCACAGGACCTGAAGACAGGTTATCTGGTGGGAGCCACACCGCGCTACCAGCAACTTGCCCTGTTTATTGGTGTAATTGTTTCCTCACTCGTTATCGGAGCCACCGTACTTTTCCTCGACAATCCGACAGCCGATCTCAGGGCCCAGGGTATCGAACACGCTATCGGTGAAAAGTTCAATGCACCGCAG
>JBEGNB010000119.1:0-18756 GCA_041182785.1 Bacteroidota bacterium | reverse complement strand
TTTTTGAGACTGTTCAAAACTTCATCATTATGGTTTTCTGGGTGGACTAAATCTGAAAATCAGCTAATAATGGCATAGAACCATTACTTTCTCTACTTATTCATGGCACCCCTTTAGTGTTGGTTTCTCACAGATTTTACGCAGATGTTTTGCGCAGATTTTACACAGAATCGCACTCAAGAGAAGGAGTTTATGATGCGTTTAATGCTGATTTTATCCTCCAGCCTGTTTGTATTGAAATTTATGAGTAATCCGAGTTGCTTGTTTGACAATCGCAGGTATGTCATAAGCTTCATAGACACTTTCCAGCAAGCCAGGTCCTAGTGCGGTGTGCACCCGAAATGCGGCGCCTCTGATCAGATAAGTAATTTCATTTGCTTCCATGAGATTTACTAGTTTTCTGTGTAAAATCTGCGCAAAACATCTGCGTGACATCTGCGCGAAAAATCATTTACCCGGCCCACCCGTCTCCTGTTTTCGACACTGGGACACCCAAAACAAACATGTTTTTTTACGCAAATAACTGATATGCAATATCTTATATTTTTTTATAAAAAAATGTGTCGAAAACAGGTGGAGTCATCTCTTGCTATGTGAAAGATGCAGGGTGTGTTCCTATCCGTTTTTTCCGCGCTTTTTAGCCTCATTCCACAGTACATCCATTTCGGCGAGTGTCATTTCGGCCAGCGGTCGCGGTGCGTTTTTTTCAATATACTCAAAGCGCGATTTGAATTTTTTATTCACCCGCTCGAGGGCTGTCTCCGGGTCAACACCTATAAATCGGGCGTAATTGACCAGCGAGAAGAGGACGTCTCCGAATTCCTCTTCAATATCTTCTTTGGGGGCATTACTGGCGATATTCTCCTTCAGTTCGCCTATTTCCTCTTCCACCTTTTCCCAGACCTGCTCTGCGTTTTCCCACTCGAAGCCCACCTGTTTGGTTTTTTCCTGCATCCTGTAGGCTTTGACCATAGCCGGCAGACTGGCAGGTACCCCTTCCAGCAGCGATTTTTTTCCCTCTTTCAGTTTAAGCTGTTCCCAGTTTCGTTTCACCTCTTCCTCGCCGCTCACCTTTATATCACCGTAAATGTGCGGGTGCCGCGCGATCAGTTTGTCGCAGATGCCGTTGAGCGCGTCAGCGATGTCAAAATCGCCTGTTTCGGAGCCTATTTTGGCATAAAAAACCATGTGCAGCAGGATATCACCCACCTCCTCCCTGATCCCTTTCAGGTCATTTTCGAGCAGGGCGTCTGCCAGTTCGTAGGTTTCTTCAATGGTCAGATTGCGGAGAGACAGGAAAGTCTGCTTCCTGTCCCAGGGACATTGCTCCCTCAGTTCGTCCATTATTTTGAGCAGTCGTGCGAATGCCTCCAGTTTTTTTTCCTGCGTGTTCATCAGTCAGAATTTGTCCGGAGTGTATTGCCAGCTGAAAAAACCGCTGATTTTCAGCGATACACCCCGTTTGCAAGTAAAAATGTTAATTAAATCATATAATGAGCCGCAAAATAACATACTTTTGGCGCTTACATCATAAAAAGGGGGAACACTCCGTTTAACAATCAAACAGCATTTGCACTATTATGTTATCCAGCGCCCTTCTCAACGCATTTTACCTGTTGCAGGCTTCGGCTACGACGGCTGCTTCTGCATCAGAAAAGAAAGATGAGTCAATCCTTGACATCATCATGAACAGCTCTTTTTCCGGACAGGTTGTATTGACCATCCTCCTGATTCTTTCCGTGGTGGCGGTCTATATTATTGTAGAGCGATATCTCACCATTTCGAAGGCCGGTCAGGTTGACCATAACTTCATGAACAGCATTCGCATGAGTGTGGAAAGCGGCAATCTGCAGGCAGCCAAAGCGCTGTGCCAGAGTGTTGATGCACCCATGGCCCGTATGGTAGAGAAAGGACTCGACCGTATTGGCAAGCCCCTTGACGATATCAACAAGGCTATTGAAAACGTAGGCAACCTCGAGCTGCTGAAACTGGAGAAGAACCTCTCGACACTGGCATCTATTTCCGGTATCGCGCCGATGATTGGTCTGCTCGGAACAGTAATTGGTCTGATCGTTGCCTTCCAGGATATGACTACCGCCGAGGTAGTGAGTCCCAAGACGCTTTCGAGCGGTATCTACCACGCGCTCACGGCTACCGCTTCGGGTCTGTTTGTGTCTATCATTGCCATGGCCGGTTTCAACCTGCTGGTTACTACCCTCGACAAGGTAATTTTCAAGATGGAGAATACTGCCATGCAGTTCATGGATTTGCTGCAGGAGCCATCCCGTTAATAGCAACGGAGATTTATCGTTCATTCAAAAAAGCACTCATTCACCAATGGGACTCAAACGACGCCAGCGGGTTGAACCAGAGTTCAGCCTCGCCGCCATGATTGACGTGATCTTTCTGTTGCTCATGTTTTTCATGCTCACTTCCAATTTTGTGACGCCCAACGCGCTCAACCTTCAGTTGCCATCCAGCTCTTCCAAGTCAATGGCATCTTCCACGTTTTCGGTATCGGTGAAGGCCGATGGTACGTTCTATGTGGAACGCGACCCTGTTGCCAGAGAGGCACTTGAAAATGCTATCAAGGCGATGATCAGGAAGAAGACTGTCGGAGACGATAAAAGTGTCACATTAACTGTTTCTGCCGACAAGGCCGCGGTTATAGATAATGTGGTATTCATTCTCGATATCGCCAATCGCCTGAAGGTTAAAACCATTCTGGCAACAAATCCGCCCGAAAAGGTGGATGCTCAGTAACCCTCCGGCGATCCCCTAAATTAATGAATATGGAATCTGCCAATCAATCGGAAAAAAGAACCCAGAGCATGCTGCTGAGCCTGCTCTTTCATGCTGCGCTACTGATTCTGCTGTTTGTTTATCGTATTCCGAAAACAGATACGGATGAACTTACCGATGTTATACCAATTAGTTTTGGAGGCGGAGGAACGGATGCTGCCCAGGGTGACCCGGAAAGCGGCATGAATGACGCATCCGCGCCGGTCGGTGAGGAATCGCCAGCTGTAACACCGGCAGTAACACCTCCTCCTGTAACTCCGGATGCAGCACAAAGTAACAAACCGGTACCCAACAGCAATCCGACGCTGACAACTGACGATGCTGATGCCCCCAATACCGGTGCTACCAAACCTGAAACCAAAAAACCGGCTAAAACTAATAACACACCCACCAACCCCGTCAATACCAACCCGACACCTGCATCCGACCCGAAGAAGACGGTAACCAATCCGTTCGGAAAATCCGGCAGCGGCACTGGCGCCGGTGGTGGCGGAAAGCCCGGAAACGGCGGTATTCCCGGCGGTACCGGAAATAACCCGTTCGGAAAGGAGAATGGCTCCGGTGGTGGTACCGGCGGCGGCCAGGGTACCGGATCGGGCACCTCCATCGGTGGTGGGATCGGCAACAGGACTGTTCTGAGAAAGGGCAAAGTAGAGGGAGCTATTTCCGGAGAGGGTGTCGTTGTGGTTTATGTCTGCGTCAATGCTGATGGTAACGTTGTTGAGGCAAAGCGTCAGGCGAGCGGTTCAACAACAACTGACCCGACGTTGATCAGTAAAGCAGTGAACGCCGCCAAGGCTTACAGGTTTGAAAGTTCGGATGAGGACAGAGCCTGTGGAACCATCACCTTCTACTTCAGATACGGCGGCAGTTCGAACTGACAATAAACTATCGAAAAACAGAGGCGCCTGATCAGGGATTTTTCCTGGTCAGGCGCTTTTTGTCTTCTGATACCATAAAAGTGTCGGGTATGAAAATCCGGGTAGTGGCTATTTCCAGACACTTGCCGCCATCTTTTTTCTTCACGGGTTTGCGTTCGGTGTATTTGGTATAAATCCGGATGTCTTTCGGGTGCGGATCGGCAGTTGAGTCTGTGGTCAGGTCATAACGGCCCTCCTTGATCAGAAAGTTGAGAATTTCTTTGGAGGCATCCCAGATTTGTACGTTTGTTTCTACCAGTAAATTGCTGCCAGCCCATGTCTTGATTTCATATTCTCCCTTGATATCAAGATTGATTACACGGGCCGAGTCCACCTCGAACGTCTGGTAGGTGGTACGTTCCATCTGGGCATTTGCCGTGAAGGAGAACATGGCCATTGCGGCAGTGAACAGTATTTTTCTCATCCGTTGTGATTGTTGCCTTGCCCCGGATGATTCCGGGGTGTTTGGATCCGCAGAGCAGCGGTCAGGCTGCAAAAGTAAATAACGCCGTACTCAGTTTCGTAGTGCTTGAAGGTTGCTTTCAATACAGGAAAATATTCCGGTCATGTTCTTCCGACCTGAGTATGTCTATTTCATATTGATATAACACTACAACTTGCACCGGATACTTACCTTAGCGGCAAATTTTATTCTATGCGCCGGATTCTTTCTCTGCTTTTCCTGTTTACGCTCACTCTCAGCGCGCACGCGCAGCATCACAAAAAAAAGAATGTCGGCAATATGGCTGCTCCCGGTACCGCCGGACTACAGAGTGGCCCTATGATTGGCTACGTGGATATGTTTGAGGCACTGGTGTGGGTGCAAACCAAAGGGCATGCGACCGTTCATATTGAATACTGGGAACAGGACAAGCCTGAAACAAAGTATAAAACAGACCCGGTAAAGGCTATGAAGCCCGCTTTTACGGCCAAATGTATAGCCAACAAGACCCAGCCAGGGAAGAGCTACAGCTATGAGGTCTATATCAATCAGAAAAAAGTGGAACTGAGTTACCCGACTACTTTCAGGACGCAGACCCAGTGGCAGTGGCGTACGGATCCGCCCCCCTTCTCTTTCGTGGCGGGCAGCTGCTTTTTCATCAACGAGGCAGAATACGACCGCCCCAAACCGTACGGATCCAACTATCAGATATGCTCCAAAATATACGAAAAAAAGCCTGATTTTATGATCTGGCTGGGCGATAATGCCTATTACCGCGAACCCGACTGGTTCACGCAGACCGGTATGGTACACCGCTTTACGCACACTCGCTCACTCCCCGAGCTGCAACCGCTGCTTGCCTCCACAGCGCATTACGCTATCTGGGATGACCACGATTACGGCCCCGATAATTCGGATGCTACCTGGATTAACAAAGAAACGGCCTGGCAAACCTTCCGGCAATTCTGGGGCAATCCCACTTTCGGAGTTGACGGCAAAAAGGGATGTACCACTATGTTCTCCTGGAATGATGCCGATTTTTTCCTGCTCGACAACCGTTTTTTCCGTACGCCCAACAACTGTAAAACCTGCGAACGTACCGCCCTCGGACACGCACAGATGGAATGGCTGATAGGATCCCTGTCCGCCAGCAAAGCACAGTTCAAGTTCGTTGCCATAGGCGGACAGGTGCTCTCCACCGACAACCACAGCGAAACAGCCTTTTATGATTTTCCGCAGGAACGGGAAGAACTTCTGCGTCGCATAGAAGAAGAAGGTATCAAAGGGGTGGTTTTTCTGACTGGCGACCGCCACTTTACCGAACTGAGCTCCTATCAGAACAAGGCCGGGAACCGTGTATATGACCTGACATCCTCGTCACTTACTGCCGGGGCGTTCAAAGATGCGCTTGCCAAAACTTCCAATGACAACCGGGTGCCGGGTACCGTCGTTCCGGAAAACAACTTCTGCTTGCTGAGCATGAGCGGCCCCTTCCGCGCGCGCACGCTTACGATCACCTGCTACAATGCGCAGGGAACGGAAATGTGGACCAAAGCGATACAGCCTGATTACAGCTGGAAGTAATCAGTTCAGTTTGAATGGGGTGTGCATCCTGAATTCAGGAACAGGAATATAAAACAGGGAACCCTCGTCGTGCGAGAGCATCTGGTACTTGCCCCTCATCTTGCCCATGTCGGTGTTGAGGTCGCAGTAGGAGGCATACTGGTGTGATTCGCCGGGCTTCAGGATTGGCTGCATCCCGACTACGCCCTCGCCTTCCACCTCCCGGATGACTCCGTTGGCATCAAAAATAAGCCAGTGCCGGCGCATGAGCTGTACCGTCTGGTTGCCACCATTGAAAATAGTGATGTAATATCCGAATATGAAACGGCTCAGCCTTGGTGCCGACAAGCCGGGCAGGTAGCGGTTTTCAACCGTGATAGTGATACTGTTTGTTGTCAGCGTGTTCATCGGACATAATTAACTGAAACAGGCGGATTTGGTTGAACAAACCTGCCGATTTTGCCGATATAAATGTTGTTAATCGAGGAATTGCGGCTTTTTGGTACAAAAGCACCGAAATGCTGTTTTATTTGCAATCTAAAATTTTCAAGCATGACAAAAAAACTGCTTACGAGGTGTGTTCTGATGCTGGCGGTACTCTGGATAACCGGAGTCGCAGCAGCCCAGACGAATCCCGCAAAGTCTGACAGCACAAAGGTAAATCCCAAACCGGCTTCGGCAGCAGCCGACAGTACCGGCAAGGAAAAAAAGAAGGGGCCCAAACCTTATGCGGATATCATTACCGCCAAAGCCGTCAGCTCAAAAGGTATGGTGTGGATTCACAAGATCGAAGACAAGTATTTCATGGAGATACCCGACTCGGTATTCGGCCGTGAAATGATGGCCATTACCCGACTGGCCAAGGTGCCCACCGGTGCCGGATACGGAGGTGAAGAGGCCAACGAACAGGTTATCCGGTTTGAGCGCGGACCTTCTGACAAGATTTTTATTCGCGCCGTGGATTATCTGAACGTAAGCGCCGATACATCCCAGCCGATCTACAAAGCCGTCAGAAACTCCAATGTGGATCCTATTATTGCTGCCTTTGATATCAAATCTGTACGGAAAGATACTTCTGTAGTGATTGAAGTGACCGATTTTTTCAAGGAGGCCAATCAGGTTTTCTCGATTCCACCGAGATCCAAACAGCAGTATAAACTGACGGAGTTACAGAAAGACCGCAGCTATATCTCAAGTATCCGGGCCTACCCCATCAACCTGGAAATCAGGAGCGTCAAGACGTTCAATGTCTCTCCGCCTTCGTTGAAGAGAGACCCGTCCGATCCGCCCGGTTTGCCCGGTGGTGTCGCAGCCGGAGCTGTTACTTTCGAGATCAATACATCCATTATCATGCTGCCGAAAGTCCCGATGCGCAAGCGACTGTTTGATCCGCGCGTCGGCTTCTTCGCTACCGGTTACACGGTTTACACCGATGATTCACAAAAAGCGGAGGATGAAACTTTTGCTGTGCGCTGGAGGCTGGAACCCAAAAATGAGGCAGATGCCAAAAAGCAGCAGCAGGGTCAGCTGATAGAACCGGCAAAGCCCATTGTATATTACATTGATCCGGCCACTCCTGTAAAATGGCGTCAATACCTGAAGCAGGGTGTGGAAGACTGGAAACCTGCATTCGAGCAGGCCGGCTGGAAAAATGCCATCATCGCCCGCGACTGGCCGGAGAACGACACCACGATGAGCCTCGAGGACGCCCGCTTCTCGGTTATCCGATATTTTGCGTCAGACATACAGAATGCCTACGGTCCCAATGTGAGTGACCCCCGTTCCGGTGAAATCATCGAGAGCCATATCGGCTGGTTCCACAATGTTATGCGTCTGCTCAAGATGTGGTACACCGTGCAGACGGCAGCCGTTGACCCCCGTGCACGAAAGAACGAACTGGATGAAGCGCTCATGGGTAAACTGATTCGTTTTGTATCGGCACACGAAGTCGGACACACACTGGGTCTTCGCCACAACTTTGGTGCAAGCAGTGCCACGCCGGTTGAAAAACTCCGCGACAAAAAATATATGGAACAGAACGGGCATACTTCCTCTATCATGGATTATGCGCGTTTCAACTACGTGGCCCAGCCCGAAGACGGTATCACCGATTTGTTTCCCCGGGTAGGAGATTACGACAAATGGGCTATAGAATGGGGTTACAAGCCATTTTATGGTACGTCAAGTGCTGAGGAAGACAAAAAACTCCTGAACAAGCTTTACCTGGACAAGGCTTACGGAAATCGTCGTCTGTGGTTCCTCACCGAGTCGAACCCGCAAGACCCGCGCGCGCAAAGCGAGGATCTGGGTGACAACTCCATGATTGCCTCCGACTACGGTATCAGAAACCTGAAGCGTATTCTGCCCAACATAGCTCAATGGACGAAGGAAGAAGCGGAAGACTACGACGAGGTGAATGAACTTTACAATAATATCAGCGGACAGTACCGCCGGTATATCGGCCACGTCACCAAATGGGTGGGTGGTGTGTTTGAAACACCCAAGACCTCCGATCAGGCTGGTGCGGTTTATGAAGCAGCTCCGGCCGCTATGCAACGCGATGCCGTCGCCTTCCTGAACCGGGAACTTTTTCAGACACCGGAGTGGCTCCTCGACCAGTCTGTACTCAAACTTGTAACACCCTACAATGGCGTGGTAACTCTGTACAAGTTGCAGGAGGGAACCCTGAACAGTCTGTTCTCATCCGACAGAATGCGCAGAATCATAGAGAACACGGCCGTTGATCCGAACGCCTACACCCTGAACAGCCTGTTTGATGACCTTCGCACAGGCATCTGGTCTGAATTGGCCCAGAGCAAACCCGTCAGTGTACACAGACGCAACCTGCAAAAGGAATTTATCAAACAGCTGACCAATCTGTACAAGGTGTCGCAGCCGCCCGGTGCAAGCATAGATCCGCAGATGTCGGACGTGTCGTCGCTGGCCCGCGCAACCCTGCTCCAGTTGAAGGCAGATATTTCGAGAGCTATTCTCGGCACTTCGGACAGCATGACCCGTTATCATCTGGAAGATTGCCTGGACAGGATTGATTCTGTGTTTGAGAAGAACTGATAAATCGCCTATTCTGTCGCTTTTGTCGCAGGGTGGCACACTTTTTTCCCAAATGAGCGGCAGGAACGTTTCTGTTCCTGCCGCTCAACCTATTTTTGCACCCCCTACCCGAACAAACACAGCACACACTTACTTTTGATTCGATGAAGAAACTTACTCATTACTTTCTGTACCTGGCTTTAACGGCCATTTCCTGGCCGGTTTTTGCGCAGGACTACAATTTTCAGTTGCGTTCAACCATGACATTCCCCGGGCAGACGCTCGCCAACATCTGTGGATATACGCAGGACGGGCGTGAATATGCCCTGCTTGGAGGTTCCAAAGGGCTTATTGTGGTTGATATTACCAATCCCGATGCTCCACAGCAAATTGTTCAGATACCGGGGCCCGACAACCTCTGGAAGGAAATCAAGGTGTATGGTCACTACGCTTATGTCACCTCAGAGGGCGGACAAGGTGTTCAGATTGTGGACATGAGCCCTCTTCCATCGCCGGATCTCCCCCACAAGAACTACAAGGGAGATGGTGCAATAAACGGACAGCTCAACACCATCCACGCTCTGCACATTGATGTCAAGAAAGGATTCCTGTATGCTTATGGAAGCAATCTTTTCAGCGGCGGCGCAGTAGTACTCGATCTGGCAGATCCGTACAATCCGACTTATGCCGGCAAGTTTGACCAACTTGGATACATACACGATGGCTATGCCGACAACGACACGCTGTATGCTGCACACATCTATACAGGGCAGCTTTCTATCGTGGATATGTCTAATAAAAGCGCTCCGGCCCTGCTTGGCACGGTACTCACCCCGGCAAAATTTACCCACAACGCCTGGCTGCTCGACGACCACAAACACATTCTGACAACCGATGAAAAGACAGCTTCATTTGTTGCAAGCTTCGATATCAGTAACCCGGAAGACATCCGCGAACTCGACAGGGTTGCCACTACTGTATCGGGAACGCCCACTATAGGGCACAATACACACGTACTGAACGACTGGGCCATTACATCCTGGTACACCGATGGTGTCACCATTGTTGATGCGCACCGTCCCGATATTCTCGTTGAAGTAGCTCGCTACGATACCTGGGCACCTGCTACCAACCCCAATGATCCGTTTGAGGGCTGTTGGGGAGCATTCCCGTATTTCCCCTCCGGAACAATAGTCACTTCTGATATTGATCCGGGAAAACTGACGGTACTCACGCCCACGTACGAGCGCGCGTGTTATCTGGTGGGTTCGGTCACCAATGGCTGCGATGGCAATCCGATGAACGGAGCAACTATCACGGTGAACACACCCGATGACCGGGTGAACACCACGACTGATGCAACAGGCACTTTCAAAACGGGGTATGTTAACCCGGGTGACTACGTTGTAACGATCAGCAAGCCCGGTTTTGTTACACAGACCATACCTTTTACATTCACCCGTGCAGTAGCAACAGAAATAAATGTAACGCTTGCTCCCGAAAGTACTGCCGATGTTACCGGTGTTGTCACGGATGCTGAAACCGGAAATCCGATACCCAGTGCAACGGTCATTCTGACATCTCCGTCCCAGAATTTCAGCGCGGTTACAGATGCCAGTGGTCAGTTTATGCTGAATTGTATAGCGGCTGCCAACTATACTGCTACGGCTGGTGCCTGGGGCTATCTGCCCAAATCTGCACAGCCAAACAGTAATGGCACTTACAGCATTGCGCTGGAGCGCGGCTATTACGACGACTTCCAGCTCGATCTCGGCTGGACAACCTCTGCTGTCTCTCCAACGGGTCTGTGGGAACTTGGAGAACCTGCAGGAACCCAGTATCAGGGTAGTCCTGCAAATACTGATTTTGACGTAAATTCTGACAATAACGACCAGTGCTATGTCACCGGCAATGGCGGCGGCGATGCCGGCTCCGACGATGTGGACAATGGCTCGGTGACCCTCACCACCCCGGCAATGAAACTGTCTGGAGGTAAAGCCAAACTTTCCTTTTATTACTGGTTCTTTAACAACGGTGGACAAGGTACCAGCCCCAACGACAAGTTCACGGTAAGCGTGATCAGCAGCGGACAGACGGTTACCATATTTACCGAAACCGTTTCATCCAGTCAGTGGCGCTATTCCGGAGAAATCGAACTCAGCAACTATGTGCCACTCAGCGATGATGTGCGTATTCAGTTCGTGGCTTCCGATGATCAGCCCGGTCACCTCGTGGAGGCTGCCGTGGATGTCTTCAGGGTCGTGCCGACAGCAGTCAGCGCGGTTGTTGAGCCTGATGTCAATGCTGTATTAACAACTGCTCCGAATCCGTCATCATCATCGTTCTCCCTGCAGTACGCCTGGGAAACGGTGACTGAGGCACCCGTTCTGGAGGTGCGCAATACCCTGGGTCAGGTTATTCTGAACCGGCAACTAGAATCGCGCACAGGCGTGGTGCAGGTTGGAGCAGACTGGGCGCCCGGACTGTACTTTGCTGTGCTGAAAAGCAGTAAAGGTGGTCAGAGCCGCGTAAGCAAGCTCGTCAGGAACTAATATACTGCCGCAGTCTTTTTTATCCGGTCAGTTTTGCCGTCCGGATGAAAAAGTTCAACGGCTGCGATATAAATACCCGGCGCTACCCGCGAACCGCTTCCGTTGTCACCATCCCAGCGAAGCGTTCCGGTAGTTCCGGGTATTTCTGTTTTCATCAGTCTTTTTACAGGAATACCGTCAGAATCATAAATAGTGATACTGGAAAAATAGCCTGCTCCGGGCAGCTCGTAGAATATTTCAAGAAAATCATCGCGCCCGTCGCCATCGGGTGAAATAACTGAAGGAGTGATCAGGACTGCACTTCCTGTGCCGGGGCTGTCGGCAACTCGTTGAGTGTTGGGCAATGCGGGCGTTCCGTGTGCCCCTGTTCTGTTTGCCGAGGCTGAAGTCCAGTTTGACGGGTCATTTGAAAATCCCCGTATGCGCAGGCGCTCCAGCGCGACCCCTTCGCGCTCTTCATAAGAAAGCAGCGCATTGTGCCAGTCCTCATCATAATTAACCTCGTCGAGGACAGTGGTATCGGTACCCGACACCCAGTACAGAGTCAGATTGCCACCGGAGTCATATATGGAAGGCAGGTCGTTTTTCAGCAGCTTATCCCTTGATATGCCCTGATAGATGGTAGCGAGGCTGCCCGTGTCTGTGGTAATGGCTACATATTCGCCCGGGAGTGACAACCTTTCTGCAATAACCTGTTTGATAGAAATATTGCCCGACAGATTGGCGATAAAACACTTGTTCCAGTCAATAACCTTGTTTCCAGCGTTAAATATTTCCACGTAGCGGGGTTCACCGGTTTTGGGGTTGAACATGATTTCGTTGATCATCAGGTCATTTTTTTCCGGTGAACGAGGTATTCCGAACCGGATTGTATCCTGTTGAATCAGTGTGTTTCCTGCGCAGTCAAACAATCCGGTATCCGGTATCAGTTGATAGACGAATACTTCATCCATTGGTTCACTGAGTATCAATTGTACAATGGCCGGATCAACTGTGAGTTTTATTTCATCAATCAACAGAGTCGGGTAAGAGAAATAATTGGCAGTATTCGTCGCTGATTCCGGCGACATGGCTTTGGAAAATGTCAGCGTAATGACCTGGTCGGATTCGGGGTACGCGCGCAGGAGCGCAGGCGCTGAATAGTCGGCGATATGCCCGAACGAAGCGTTTCGTTTGCCTGGTGTACCACCGGGAAGTACCGGGCACGATTGCCAGTTGACAGCGCCCGGGCACGGAAAATCGGGATCAATCCTTTCCAGAGACCAACCTCCGTCCGATTTTCCCGGTATTGTATGCCAGTCGGCGCTGTACTCCACACGGTCAATTATGGTTCCATCGGTGCGGGAGAGCTGGATTACATCACCATCGTCGTTCATCATAACTGTGCTCAGGGCGGCTCCTGTGGAATGATGAGTAACTGATTTGATCAGGCCTGTATTTGACAGTGCCGAGATAACGACGAATTCTCCGGGACCGAGCAGGTATTCGGGCAGAGATACCGGAGAGCTCGTTTTGTCCTGAATTTGCAGTGCCGACAGATTTATGACCCTGGATGAGCGGTTATACAGTTCCAGCCATTCTGCTACGGGCAGTCCGGCAGAGGGGAAAGCATCGGACATTATTTCATTGAGGATGACATCGCCTGGCTCCGGTATTTCGGCGCGTCCGAAGCGCAGTGTATCGGCAATCGGGACCCTGTTTCCGCTACAATCCGAAAGATCGGGTGCTACGAGTGAGTACAGGATACCGGTTTTCAGACTTTCTGACAACTCCAGTGACACGGAAGACCTGTCGTCGGAGGAGACAGAGGCAGAAATGACCGTGACCGGTGGATAAAGAAAATAGGCATCCGGGTCTGTCAGGTTGTCCTTCGTCATGCCTTCGGAGAAAAAAACTTTCAGCGATTCGGGCGACAGGACGGTGATGCCGGAAAATTCAGGGGCTATATCGTCGGGTGTGAGAGAGAGCAGGGAATTGGGGGTGCCGGGCGTACCGCCGGCGGGTGCGTTGCAGGAATTCCAGTTGGAAGAACCCAGGCACGGCAGTCCGGGATTAATCCTTTCGAGTGACCAGCCGCCATCGCGCTTTGCGGCGCTGGTATGCCATGAAGAAGAGTAACTGACCCGGTCAATGACAGTACCAGTTGAATCGGCGAGCGTGAGTTCGTCGCCGTCGTTGTTGAGGAAAGTGGAAGAAACCGGAATACCGAGTACTGCTCCGGAGATTGCGCTCTGGAGTTGAGAGATATTGGTATTTGCGGTGAGCGTGACGAGCGCGCCGGGAGACAGGGAAAAGGCGGGAAGCGGGAAAAAAGCGCCGGTGGCGTCTTTCAGCCGGAGAGAAGAGAGCTCGACCGGGGCAGAAGACCGGTTGAACAGTTCGAGCCACTCAACGGCCGGAAGACCCTGCGGAGGCGTCGGGTCGGCCATGATTTCGTTGATGAGGACATCGAATTCGGCGGTTGTTTGAGCCTGCATGGCAGGCATGATTGCCAGAAGACCGGCAATCAGGAGAGATGGTTTGAGGGGCATGGTTTTCAGCGTTTAGAACATAGAGGCAATTTTATATAAAGGTACAGGGAATGGAGGGTAGTGTCAAGGGGTAACGGACAATTTTGCATCAGGACAGGTAAGTTCCTGCCAGCTTTTCCAAATCAGAAAACAGTTCAGATGTCTCGCAATTCACAATGTCTTTATTTTTGGAGAGTACCGGCAAGATATTCAGCTTTTTTACGTTAAAAATAGGGGTTCTTGTGGACAAGTGATTCACAGTTGCTGTCTCGTTATACCCAATTGAGCGATGTTCCATATTTTTACCGCACCTTTGAGGTAACATTAACCAACGGCATCGCGCGCCTTTAATCACATCACTTTAACCGATTGAGATGAAACTACTTTACGTTCCCTTCGTCCTCCTGCTGTTCATCCACTCTTCTTTCGTCAGGGCTCAAAATTTTACTCTTTCCACTCAGGTTATCAACGCTCCCTGCGGTTTGTGTGAGGGGAAAATTGACCTCACTGTTACAGGTGGCTCAGCCAATCTGCTTTATCAGTGGTCCAACAGTGCAACCACTGAGGACCTGAGCGGATTATGCGAGGGTACATACACCGTGACGGTATCTTCTGCCAATGGGGTTTCCAAAACAACTTCTGCGACTGTCGTTTCCCAGCAGGGTGGCATCGAGCTCAGTGTCTGTGTAACAGATGTTCTCTGTAACGGCAGCCAGAACGGAGCAGTTGATTTGTCTGTACTGAGCGGGACGGCTCCCTTTACTTATCAATGGTCCAACGGCGCTACCTCTCAGGATCTGAGCGGTCTATCTGCCGGCACGTACATCCCTACTGTAACTGACGCAACCGGCTGTACCAGCACGACCATTGCTGTTGTGGGTACTCCTGATGCGATCAGTCTGAACGCTACTACTACCAGTAACTCTATTGATCTGGATGTTGCCGGTGGCACCTCGCCCTACTCCTATTCCTGGTCTAACGGCGCTACCTCTCAGGATCTTGTCGGCCTTTCTGCCGGCACATATTGTGTAACCGTGGTGGACGACAACGGTTGCTCCAGAAATCAATGTTTTACGGTTCAGGGAGGTGGAAACGCCAATCCGATTCTTATAAATGGTGTGGTGACAAACACCGGGTGCGGCTTCCCGTGTACAGGCTCTATTATTCTGAATATCACTGGCAGCTCGGGTACTTCGGGTTACAGCTACCTCTGGTCAACCGGAACGACCACCCAGAATCTGACCGGGCTCTGTGGAGGTACATATTGTGTGAGTGTGACCGGATTGAACGTCAATACGTTTGTTACGCAATGCTTCACTGTAAAAGAAGGGCAATCCGAGTCGGTTGAAATTCAGTCAACTAATGCTGCTTTTTGCAATATCGGAGCTGGTAACGATCTGTGTGAACAGGTTTGTCCGGGCTCACCTGTAACGTATTTCATAGAAGCACCGGTGATTTGCGGATCGTCGCCGTCGCTGCAGGGTGTGGAGTGGATTGTTTCGGGAGCAAAGAGTTATTCGGTGAGTCAGAACGGACTGGAGGTCAATGTGGAGTGGGGATCCTCGGGCCCGGGACTGGTTCAGGTTTCATTTTCGAGCCCAGACTTTTGCTTTGAGAGCAGTCGCTGTGTCACTATTGTTGACGAGCCTGTTGCCCAGTTTTCGTCGCTGCCCTCTGCTCAGAATGGCACCCTGCAGGTTTGCAAGGGGCAGACGGTCTATTTTGAAAATCTCAGTATCTATTCCGATTTGTACGACTGGATTTTCAGTGACGACCTGTCGTCTTTTTCCACAGAAAATACACAACATACATTCAATTCTCCCGGCAATTACACAGTGACCCTTATTGCCAAAAGCAGTTGTCTGTGCTCCGACACAACAGTTATGATGGTGGAAGTTCTTGATTCAGAGCCTCCGGTTCTCGATTGTGTGGGTGCTATCTGTCCGGGAGAGACGGCTACTTATACTACTTCCTCTTCATGCGCTTCTTATGTGTGGCAGGTTTCACCCAATGGTACGGTGGTGAATGGAGGTGGCAGCTCTGACAATAATGTTTCTGTTATATGGAACAATGGCCCTGCCGGCACAATATCGCTCAGTGCCATCGGTTGCAGCGGCGCGGCCTGTCCGCAGGCAAGTATCTTTACCATACCCGTCGTATCGGATGATGCCGAAATTTCCGGTCCGCAGGAAGTGTGCAAAGACAATGAAGAATCATACTCAATTCAGCTCTTTGATGGTACCCAGTACAACTGGTCGCTCTCCAGTGGTGGATCCATACTCAGCGGACAGGGAACCAATCAGGTGGTAATCGGGTGGAACGGATCCACAGATCCATCCATCAATCACTGGCTCGTTGTCGAATATGAAAATTGTTATCTGGGCTGTGGTGGTATTGACAGTATCCCTGTAAAAATTCTGCCTCCGTTTTTGATTGAGGGGTCGGTGGAGTTGTGCGAAGGGACCGCATCCACATTCCGGGCACGGTGGCTTTCACCCGACGTAAATGTTTCTGCCAACTGGATTATTTTCAATTCTGACGGAAGTGTTTTCTGGACATCCTCCTCGCCTTCTGCCATCCTTGACTTTCCTTCCAGTGCACCCGCTGGCTCTTATCGCATATACGCCGAACCAGCCCAGCAAGGTCAGACCTGTTCGGAGAGTGCCGAACTTACAGTAAATGTTATTGCACGTCCGGCAACTCCTATTGCAGTTGCCGGTGCACAGTTGATTTGTCCCGGGAATACGTACACCTATGAAGTTTCCGGCAGCGCGCCCTATACGGTGGAGTGGCAGGCAACCGGTGGTTTCCCTGTATCGCAAACGGGTGATCCGGTGGCCGTAACGTGGAATGCAACTGGTCCATATTCTCTTAGTGTCAAACATGTTTCTGTTGATGGACTTGGCTGCGCCTCTGCCCCGGTAACGTACAATATAGCCGTGCCCTCCGCGCTGGTTGTAACCGGTCCCCCCTCTTTATGCGATAACGAGGTCGGAACTTATTCAACGGCACTCATAGAGGGTCTGACATATCAGTGGGAGGTTATCCCTTCGTCTGCTGGTACCGTAAGTACCGGACAGGGAACAAATACTGTTGAAATATTCTGGAGTGAGCCTGGAAACCATCAGGTTCGGGTTGTGGCCTGTGGATATAATGCCCAGAGGCAAGTTGTGGTTAACGCCAATCCTGAGCCGGTCATTAACGGGCCTGAAGGCCTCTGTGCCGGTATATCGGCTACTTATATGTCTGCTCAATCCTATACTTCCTACGCCTGGACGACTGCCGACGGAAGTTTACTCTCCTCCACGGCTGCTGTGGAACTCACCTCCGGTTCTTATGTACTCGAAGTAGTTGACAACAACGGGTGTACAGGCGCAACAGATTTTTCTGTGGATGATCTGCCGCCGCCCAACGTGAGTGTAACTACGGCAAATCCGACCGGCTTTTGTAACAATGGTGCATTTGTTACTATGACTGCACTGGTACCACAGGGAGGAACCTTCACCTACGAGTGGCTGCAGGATGGAGTGCCCCTTGGAGCCACCGGACCAACCTATACTACCAATCAGTATGGCTTGTTTACTGTAGTGGCAACCAACGAGACCGGATGCAGTTCGACGGCATCGGGACTGCTGCTGTATAATTATTGCAACGGAGGAGGTGGTGGATATGGTAGCGGATCGCTCGGTGGAGCTACTGCCTGCAATACAGGCGATCTGGAAATTATCATAGATCCCTCTGAACGCTGTGATTCCATCTCTTTCAGTATCGGTGTAAATGCCGGTCAGTACAACCTGCCGCAAACGGGCTGGTGGACAGGTATTTCCGGAGGTGCCACGATTGGGACTTCTACTGGTGAAACAGCCAATTTTACGTATCCAGACCCCGGTAAATATGTAGTACAGGCTATTGTTTACCTGCAGGGTTTCGGCTTCTGTGAATTGATTGACTCCGTTGATATTCTTGCCGTTGCTGACTTTTCGGCAATCCCGGGTTGTCCGGGAGATTCCACTTTTTTCTCGGATGAGAGTACGAAGTTGCCCCAGGCAGAAATCACCGGATGGGAATGGAACTTCGGAGCTGCAGGTACTGCTGACACATCTACCCTGAGTAATCCGGTATATGTTTACTCTGTTTCAGGGGCTTTTACAGCATCTCTCACTATTACCGAGGCGTCCGGTTGCTATTCAACTATTTCCCGCGACATCATAATTCCCATTTTACAACAACCTTCATTTGCCGCCCCTCAGGCCAACTGTGCCGGTTCGGCTACGGAGTTCATGCTGAATAATACCACCGGTATCCTGGAATCTGTGTGGAATTTTGGTGATCCGGGATCCGGAGCCCAGAATTCAAGTGACGGCAATCCTGTTTTTCACAACTATGCTTCACTGGGCACCTACACTGTATCGGTCACTACGGTAAACAGTTATGGTTGCCAGGCATCTTTCTCGTTGCCTGTACCTGTCACTGCCAATCCGTTCTCGGGTGAAATAACGCCTTTGAGCCCAACTATTTGTGAAGGGCAGTCCGTCACACTTACCGCTCCAGGCGGCCCCGGAGCTACCTATCTGTGGTCGAATGGTTTCAATTCGCAGACTCTTATTGCGGATCAGGAGGGAGTTTATAATGTAACAATAAGTAATAGTAACGGGTGCAACTACTCCCCTTCAGGCGCCACCGTTGAGGTTAACCCGGCTCCTGTAGGTGTTATCAAGGCACTTGAACTGAACGAGATCGGGCAGATTATCGGCGTGTCCTTCCCGACTCTTTCCGTGTGTTACGGTGAAGATGTGAACCTGCAGATTCAGGATAACGGTGATTATGCCTATTTGTGGAGTGATGGTTCTACCACATCTGTGCTACAATTTACCGAAACCAGAGGGAATCTGCTGGAGGTTGGTACACATATTTAT
>JBEGNB010000118.1:0-3139 GCA_041182785.1 Bacteroidota bacterium | reverse complement strand
GTTCATTTCAGATACAACCCCTACTTTCGCGGCAAAAGTAAGCCTAAGTGACCAAACAGACATTAACCATTTAATTTGAACACATGAAACTGAGCCCTTTCCTCCTTTTTCTGAACGGCGTGCTGCTTTTGGGAGCTTGTCATACCCAGCAGAAAGCGACCGAATCTTCGTCCACGAACACTAAACAAATTTCAGTGAAGTACCCCGCAACAAGAAAAGACGACACCGTTACCGACGATTATTTCAGACGGAAAATCAGCGATCCGTATCGCTGGCTGGAAGACGACCAGAGCGCCGAAACCAAGGCCTGGGTTGTGGAGCAGAACAAAGTGACCAGCGCGTATCTGTCGCAGATACCCGATCGTGATAAATTCAAAAAAAGGCTGTCGGCCCTTTTCAATTACGAGCGGTACACACCTCCGTTCAAAGAAGGTGGCAAATACTACTATTTCAAGAACGACGGACTGCAGAACCAGAGTATCCTGTATTCTCAGGAAAAACTCGACGGACCGGCAACACTCGTTCTGGATCCGAACAAATTCAGCGCTGACGGTACGACCTCACTTGGAGAGATGGACTTTTCCAAAGACGGGCGCTATCTGGCCTATTCCACCTCGAAGGGCGGGTCTGACTGGCGTACCATCGTTGTAAAAGACATGAAAACGGGAGAAATGCTGCCCGATGTGATAGAGTGGGTAAAATTCAGCGGAATATCCTGGAGGGGCAATGGTTTTTACTACACCCGTTATCCGGAGCCTCAGAAGGGCGACGAGCTGAAGGCTGCCAACAAATTTGGCGCAGTTTACTACCACGCACTCGGCACCCCGCAGTCGGCTGATGCACTGGTGTACGACGATAAAACCAATCCGGACCGTTCATTTGGCGGAGCGACCACCGAAGACGAGCGATTCCTCATCATCAACGGCTGGGAGAGTACCAGCGGCAACATGCTGGCGGTGAAAGACCTCAGCATGCGCTCTGATGTATTTGTGACCATTTCCGGCAGTTTTGACAAGGATTTCAGTGTGGTGGACAACATCGGCGACCAGTTGCTGATACTCACCAACCACAACGCACCCAATCAGCGCCTGATTATGGTAGATCCTGCCAAGCCGGCAGAAAAAGACTGGAAAACACTTATTGCAGAAGATGAAAATGACGTACTGCAGTCGGTATCCTTGTGTGGCGGCAAGATACTCTGCACGTACCTGCACAATGCAGCCAGCAGTCTGCGTGCTTACGACCTGAATGGCAAACTGATACGCGAGGTGGTCCTGCCCGAAATCGGGACGGTGGGAGGCTTGAGCGGAAAATCGGGCGACTCGCAGGCTTTTTTCTCTTTTACCTCTTTTCTGCGACCTTCAACAGTGTACTCGCTGGACATGAATACACTGAATATCAGCGTATTCAAGGCACCGGCGCTTGATTTCAATCCGGAGCTTTACACGACGGAGCAGGTGTGGTACAACAGCAAAGACGGTACCCGGGTGCCCATGTTCATCACCCATCGGAAGGATATGAAGTTGGACGGCAGCAACCCCACGCTGCTTTACGGATATGGCGGCTTCAATATATCCCTGACGCCGTCGTTCAGCGCTTCGCGTGCGGCCCTGCTTGAGAGTAACGGAGTTTATGCGGTTGCCAATATCCGCGGAGGTGGCGAGTTTGGAGAGAAATGGCACCGCGCCGGCACAAAATGCCAGAAGCAGAACGTGTTTGACGATTTCATTGCTGCGGCCGAGTACCTGATTGCTCAAAAATACACGGCTTCTTCAAAGTTGGCCATACAGGGTGGTTCCAATGGTGGACTGCTGGTGGGGGCCTGCATGACACAGCGTCCCGACCTGTACCGGGTGTGTTTCCCGCAGGTAGGCGTACTGGATATGCTCCGTTATCACCAGTTCACGATCGGATATGCCTGGGCTACCGATTACGGACGCAGCGATGTGCCGGAAGAGTTCAATTGCCTTATCCGTTATTCGCCGTTGCACAATGTGAAGGAGGTGGCCTATCCGGCGACCATGGTTACCACGGCTGATCACGACGACCGCGTGGTACCTGCTCACTCATTCAAATTTGCGGCCACACTGCAGGAGAAACAGCAGGGTTCCAACCCGGTGCTGATACGAATTGAGACCAGTGCAGGACATGGAGCCGGCAAGCCAACCGCCAAGATCATTGAAGAGGCCGCCGACATACTGGCCTTTATGTTCTACAATATGAGATAATCGAGGGAGTTACCCTTCATTGTCCTCCAGCCTCCACTCGGCATAAGAGGTGGGGGTTTCACGGAGTTCCACACCGACCAGTTCCAGGTCACCTGTGAAATAGGGTCTGATTTTCTCAAGAAACATGAGCATCAGATTTTCACAGGTGGGCTGGAATGGCACGGTGAACACCTTTTCAAACTCTGAGGTAAGCAGCTCGTTTTTGACATAGGGTGCACTGTCGTTCAGTACCAGTGCATGGTCATAAATACTGATAATTTCCTCCATGACCACCTTCTTGAGGTTGCCGAAGTCCATGACCATACCGAGTTTGACGTCACTGTCGTCAGTAATGGGAAATCCTTTGATAGTCACCCGCAGGTGATAGGTGTGTCCGTGAATATTCCTGCACGGGCCATCATAGCCGTACAGGGCGTGAGCCATTTCGAAGTTAAACTGTTTGGATACGCGGACTTTTTGCTGGAGCATTGTCTTGGTATTTTGTTGATTTTCAATTGTTTGAGCAACAGTTGCTTCGTCAAGACCGGCAATTGATGCAATTATACCGAGGGATATCCCTTTGGGATGCATGCCGATTATCACTTCATTTCTGTAAAAATTGGTAACAAAGGTACTGGTTTTAAAGCAATGTTACGTGAAGTTGTGATGGATGTTGCTGCTGAATACTGTAGCTCAGAACTCAAAAAGCGCGCATTTTTGAGTTGTCGCGTCGCAAATAGTGCGCTTCGTGGTTAATAGCTACTAAATTTGCAGCCTCAAAAGAACACCCTTGCTTAAAGTCTCCTTCTCACCTGTTTACCGCTACGAACTCCCCGAGGGGCACCGTTTTCCCATGCTCAAGTACGAGCTGCTGGCCGAGCAGCTGATCTGGGAGGGCACCCTGCGTGAATCCGATATGTTTCACCCTGATC
>JBEGNB010000117.1:0-3748 GCA_041182785.1 Bacteroidota bacterium | reverse complement strand
ATGAAAGGGACGGCGAGGAACAGCAGAAGAAATATCCAGCTAACCCAAATGCGGGCGTTATAAAAACGCCCGCCGGGTTTTTTTGGATACAACCATATTCGCTTGCCCGCCTGGTCAACTGTGGCAATATGATCGCGATATTCTTCTGAATCCCCGATTTCGAGGTTGAGGTTGTTATTTTCCATAATAATTTGTTCTACTTGCCGGATTTTGCCGGGGTAGCTGCCGGTGCTGCTGCACTTTCGTCTTTCCAGATTTCTCCCTGTGGTGCTTTGGCGTTAGGCGGATTAGTGCCTTTCAGGGTGAGGATGTAGCTGGCTACTTTTTGCATATCGGATGGCTTGAGCTGCGATTGCCAGGAGATCATGCCCTTTTCCGGCACACCATATTTGACGGTTTTAAACACATTCTTGATGCCACCGCCGTGAATCCAGTACTCGTCGGTCATATTCGGACCTACGCCACCTTCCCCTTTCTGGCCGTGGCAGGCTGCACATACACTTTTGAAAGTAGCCTCACCGTCTGCAAGTGCTGCAGCATCGGTCAGAGCAGTTACACTCTCTTCGTTAACGGCCTCCGCTTTGCCGGCCAGTGCCATGGCTTTCTGCTTTTTGGCAATTTCCATTTCAGTTTTGTACTCTTCGGACGAAGACGGGCCGCTACCGCCGAAGTGATAGTAGTACATGTATCCGCCTGCCCAGAGGATGGTTACAACGAACATATTTACCCACCATGGCGGAAGGCGATTGTCCAGTTCGCGAATGCCATCGTGCGCATGTTCGAGCAGGATGTCACCCTCTCTCTCAATAGGTACCGGATCTTCCCAATAGCGTTTGCGCATGCGCGTGAAGAAGTCTTCCTGCTCGAGTTCCACCTTTTCAACTTCCTCGGGGAGTTCAATACCCCTTTTGTCTGCCTCCAGCTGGAGGAGTCGCCTGGCGAGCATTCTGTTGGCTCTGCCGATGGTAAGAAGTGTGGCAGCAAGCAGTACTATGGCCACTATGCCTATGCCTGCAGTCATGATATTGCTGAATTCGCCTGCCGCAGCAGATACCGGAGCGGCAGCAGCGGGAGCCTGAGCAAAGGCAATCCCGACAACCAGTGCCGCCGGCAACATCATAAGGAGGCGTTTATGGTTCCGTGCTTTCATATCTTGAAGGAATCAATTTTAAGTTGAATTAATCTTCCAACGGAAGGTTGGACATGTAATCAATTTGCTTTTTACTGGTCAGCATGATGCGGATGATAGCTGCGCAAAATGTGCCGAAGAACAACAGGAGGGTGACGATTCCAAACCACTGGATTCCCTCAACTGACTGAAGCAAGTATTTGTACATGTGATGCAGTTTGTGGTGACCCGGTATCCGGCCTGTTCAGCCGGACACCGGGCAAACCGGGTGTTTATTATTTGGATGCTTTGATATCGGTGCCGAGGCGCTGCAGGTAGGCGATGAGAGCCACAATCTCTTTGTTTTCCAGGCCGGAGTCTTTCACGCCCTGGTCTGCCAGATTTTTGGCTACTTTCTGTGCCTGTTCCTGTGCGTTCTGAACAGCGTACTTTTCAAAGTCGCGCGGGTATGGCGTACCAAGTGTTCGGAGTACATCAATTTTTCCGGGCAATCCCGACAGATCCAGCTGATTGTCGGCGAGATGCGGATATGCCGGCATGATGGAACCCGGAGACATGGATGTGGGCTCGATCATGTGGTTGAAGTGCCAGCTGTCGGGGTACTTGCCGCCCTCACGCCACAGATCGGGCCCGGTGCGTTTGCTTCCCCAGAGGAAAGGACGGTCGTAGATGTATTCTCCTGATTTGGAGTACTCACCGTAGCGTTCTGTTTCTGATCTGAACGGACGAATCATCTGGGAGTGACAACCCACACAGCCCTCGCGGATGTAAATATCGCGGCCGGTGAGTTCAAGCGGCGTGTAGGGCTTCACGGTCGAAATTTTCGGTACCTGACTGTCAACAAATACCATCGGAATGATCTGGACGATACCGCCTACCGAAATCATGATGGTACTCCAGAGCAGCATTTGCATCGGACGGATTTCGATCCATCTGTGCCAGTGCTCGCCGCTGGAGGCATGGTGTGCCTCGCGGGCCGGAGCTTCGGCTGCCTCGTTGGCAACAAATGATCCCTGACCGGCTGTTTTGATCAGATTGTAAACGCCCAGCAGGACGCCTGCGAAGAAGAGGGTTCCGCCCGCAGCACGCATGGCGTACATCGGAACGATCTGGGTGACTGTGTCGAGGAAGTTACCCCACGCGAGCGTACCCTCCGGTGTAAATTCTTTCCACATCAGTGCCTGCGTCCAGCCGGCCCAGTAAAGCGGCACAGCGTAAATAATAATACCCAGTGTGCCCAGCCAGAAGTGCATATTGGCGAGTTTTACTGAATATAACTGTGTCTTGTAGAGGCGTGGCCACAGCCAGTACAGTGCTCCGAATGTCAGGAAGCCGTTCCAGCCAAGCGCGCCCACGTGTACGTGTGCAATCGTCCAGTCGGTGAAGTGGCTGATGGCATTGACTGATTTGATTGACAGCATCGGGCCCTCAAATGTGGCCATACCGTAAGCGGTCACTGCTACCACCATGAATTTGAGCACCGGATCCTGGCGAACACGGTCCCACGCACCGCGGAGTGTGAGCAGGCCGTTCAGCATACCGCCCCAGGACGGCGCAATCAGCATGATGCTGAATACGGTACCGAGCGACTGAACCCAGTCGGGCAGGGTAGAGTACAGCAAGTGGTGCGGACCAGCCCAGATATAGATGAAAATGAGCGCCCAGAAGTGGATGATGGACAGTTTATAGGAGTAAACCGGTCTGTTTGCTGCTTTGGGCAGGAAATAGTACATCATACCCAGATAGGGTGTGGTAAGGAAGAACGCCACCGCATTGTGGCCGTACCACCATTGCACCAGGGCCTCCTGAACTCCCGAGAATATCGGATAGCTTTGAGTGAGGGTTACCGGAATCTCGAGGCTGCGAACGATATGCAGTACAGCTACCGTTACCCATGTGGCTATATAAAACCAGATGGCCACATACAGGTGGTTTTCGCGGCGCGCAAGAATCGTTCCGAACATGTTCACTCCGAATACTACCCAGACCAGCGTGATCAGGATATCGAGTGGCCATATCAGTTCAGAGTACTCACCGCTGGTTGTCAGTCCGAGAGGCAGCGTGACGGCCGCCAGCAGGATGACAATCTGCCAGCTCCAGAAGTGAATCCATGACAGGGCATCGCTCCACATTCTCGCTTTAAGCAGTCGCTGCAGCGAGTAGTAAACGCCCATGAAAATACCGTTACCCACGAATGCAAAAATGACTGCATTGGTGTGAAGCGGACGAAGGCGGCCGAAGGTAAGCCAGGGGCCGAGGTTGAGAGACGGATAGATAAGCTGGAGGGCGATTATCAGGCCCACCAACATACCTACCACGCCAAAAACAAAAGAGGCGATCCCGAAGGCGCGGACTATTTTGTTGTCGTACTGAAATTGTTGAACATTACTCATAAGGAAGGCTTTAGATCTTCATCTTGTTTACTTGCAGAAGGAACGTCGTCGTCGAACAGCATCCGGATGGCCGGTGTATGATCGTCGTCGAACTGTCCGTTTCGGGCGGCAAAGAGGTAAGCAAGCAGAAAACCCGCTGCCACTGTAAGACTCACGAGAATCAGGAAGAGCATTATCTTCATAGTCACCCGACAAGTTTGTTTTGTTTTGAAATCGGGCACAAGGT
>JBEGNB010000116.1:0-9550 GCA_041182785.1 Bacteroidota bacterium | reverse complement strand
GCATTAGTGTAGGAGAGTACTCGGCCGTCCGGCGTGTCCGGGTAATGGCTGCGACTGTTTTTTCTGAAAGATTCAGAGCATAAATATCCGTTTGCGTGGTATCACTGTCACTCTGAACGGTAAGCCATAATTCACTCTCGGAAAAGAATTTTGGCTGGTTGTTATAGCCTTCAGGGTTGAAGGACGTGAGAAACGAAGCTTCTCCAACCTTCCAGTTACTTTCATTTTCAGTAATTTTCAGTAACAGGACATCATGGTGGGCGAGCCGCTGAGCCTGTAACCCTGCAGACAGGCAGATAATCAGTGAAACAGTGATACTACGCATGAGCAAAGGTTTGATTACAGCCAGCGAACAAGCGCAAAGTCCTGTCGGTGAGGTAATGCGGGATGTTTGGGAAACATACGGAAGCCGTATTCGAACACTCCGGCACCATCCGGCAGGAAGCTGCATTTGTAGGTTGAGTCGGTTCCGCTGCTGTGCGAGAATTTCATTTCGTGTTTGCCAGTCAGTTCCAGTTCTTCCTCCGATTTCCGTTTGTAGAATACCACCTCAATACCAATATCTTCCGGGGAGAGATCCTGAAGCCGGAGCGTTACACTCGCCTCAAATGCCTCACCAAGGGGGAG
Organism: Bacteroidota bacterium; assembly: GCA_041182785.1. Classification (GTDB taxonomy): domain Bacteria; phylum Bacteroidota; class Bacteroidia; order Chitinophagales; family Saprospiraceae; genus M3007. Next base: position 8,923 of record JBEGNB010000116.1, on the reverse strand, counting down.
TGAACGGTTAAAAGTGTCGGGCGCCTGAAGATCAATGAGTTCAATTGCCTTCCACGTGTTTTCCACTCTTTTTTTCCATGAAGTGAGTTCATGGGTATGGCGGTAATGGTGCTGGCACAACTGCTTGCTCCTGACCCATAGTTTGTTGTAGAAGCGCTCGTAGTAGTCATCAAGCATTCTTCCCATCACAAACTCTGGTGCGATTTCGGAAATGGTATTTTTGATATGTTGTACCCAGCGCTCGCTTACACCTTCCGTATTGGTATCATAGTAGGTAGGTATGATGTCGTTTTCCAGAATATTGTAGATAGTTTCGGCATCGAGTTCATTCTGGAGACTTGGGTCGGTGTATGTATCGTGTTCAGAAAGTGCCCAGCCTGCTCCAGGTTTATAACCTTCACACCACCAGCCATCCAGTACTGAAAAATTCATCACGCCGTTCATGACAGCTTTCATACCGCTGGTTCCTGAAGCCTCCTTGGGTCTGGTAGGGTTATTCAGCCACACATCCACGCCGGCGGTCAGTAGTTTGGCCATTTCCATGCTGTAATTTTCAAGGAATATGACCTTGCCCCTGAATGCCGGGTTTTTCGTCACGTTGTATATAAGTCGTATATACTCCTGTCCACCTTTGTCGGCAGGGTGCGCTTTGCCAGCGAAAAGAAAAATAACCGGGCGGTCGGGGTTATTGACGATTTCAGCAAGCCGTTGCTCGTTTGAAAACAGCAATGTGGCACGTTTGTAAGTAGCGAACCGGCGTGCGAAACCGAATACCAGGGCGTCATCCTTGATGGCATTTACCACCTCGAAGGTAACACGCGGGTTTTCACCGCGGCGCATCAGATCGGTAGTCAGGGAATGCCTTGCCCAGTCGAGCAGACGTTTTTTCAGCAGTTTGCGGATTGCCATGAGTTCGGCTGCCGGCGCCTGCTGAATCTTTTTCCACAACTTTCTGTCGGACTGTTTGTCGGAAAAGTCTTTTCCCAGCTTCTGGTTGTAGTAGTCAAGCCACTCTGAAGCGACCCATGTAGGGAAGTGCACGCTGTTTGTGACATAACCGATATGGTTTTCAGTATGGTGATAGTCGGGTGTCAGCTCGCAAAACATTTTACGGCTTACGTCGCCGTGCAGGCGACTTACCCCGTTCACTTCCTGAGAGGTGCGTATGGCCAGATGACTTACATTGAAGAGTTCATCTTTTTTATCTGCATGAGAACGACCCAAAGCCATCAGTTCATCCCAGGGGAGGTCCAGAGCGTATGTATATTCGTCTATGTAGTTTTTCAGCAGCTCTTCCGGGAAGGTATCGTGCCCTGCAGGTACCGGTGTGTGTGTGGTGAAGAGCTGGGATGCTCTTACAACTTCCAGTGCCGCCTGATAGCTGAGTCCTTTTTCCCGGATATAGTTTCTGAGGCGCTCAAGTCCTATAAATGCAGCATGGCCCTCATTCAGGTGGAACAGGTCGGGTTCTATGCCCATTGCATTCAGTGCTCGCAAGCCACCTATGCCAAGCAGTAACTCCTGACGCAGGCGGTTCTCATTGTTGCCACCATAAAGCTGGTGAGTGATTACCCGGTCTTCCCACGCATTGTCATCAATATCGGTGTCGAGCAGGTAGAGCGACATGCGACCCACCGGCAGTTCCCACACTTTGGCCCAAACTGTACGGCCAGCGAGGCTGATATTTATTTTCAGCCACTCATTTCTGCTGTCGCGAACAGGTTGTAGCGGAAGCTGGGTGAATTTGGCAGGATCATAATTGTGTATCTGTTCTCCGCTGATGGAGATGCCTTGCTGAAAGTAACCATACCTGTACAATAATCCTACGGCCACGAAGTCTGCATTGCGGTCGCTGATTTCTTTCAGATAGTCGCCGGCGAGCACACCCAATCCGCCTGAATACAGCCTGACAGATTGGTGCAGGCCGTACTCCATACAGAAATAACCAATTTTTGGCTGGTTCTCCGTCCTGGGCGCGGCCATGTAAGTCTTGAACCGGTCATACACCGATTTCATGCGCTTGACAAACGCTTTATCGGAAACAAGTGTCTGAACCTGTTCCATGCTCAGGCCATCCAGCAGCGCAACCGGATTGTATTGCTGTCGTTCAAATTCGGCAGGATCAATATTGCGGAACAAGTCCGAGGCTTCGTGATCCCAGGACCACCACAGGTTCTGGGCCAGCTCTCCCAGCGGGGCAAGTGATTCGGGTAATTTGGGTTCAATAAATATGCGCTTGAGCTGTGCGCTCTTTTGGGTAAGACTGCCAACCATGGTGGATGTTATTGAGTTCTGAATGAGTTCGATTCTTCAGGATATGGGTTCTGCGGATTCCTGATGCCTCGGTATGATTCTTTAAGGCCGAACTTATGAGGGCACAAAGTTACGACTCTTGTAATAACTTCGTGTAAAAAATGCACTATCTCTGCCTGAAGTGTAGTCATGGTCTTGTAAAATTTGGCAGATATGAAGTCTTTTGGCTAACTTTGAAAAATTTCCTTCTTGTATGCTGTAAATTTGCCCCTAAAAAAAAGATGTACAAATACCTGCTTTTGCCTGTTCTGGCGCTTGCTATGATGCAATGCAAGGATGCACCCAAAGAAACTGAAGGTACCACTGCCAATGCAGGGCAGCCTGTTGGTGGTGCCGTTGTGTCCGGTTCAACTGCCGGTCAACCTGACACGAATTCTGCCTCCCGTATCCGCGGACTGATGATGCAGAATGGTGAAAAACTCGGATTCATGGATTTTGCCAACCAGAAACTGTATCTCCTGAAGGATATGACTGGTGGTACGCTGGTGGAGAATTACAAAAAGGCCATTCAACCCTGTATTTACCCCAACGAAACCGCATTTGCTGTTTTCTCCGGGAAGTTCAACGGTACTGGCGAAATGCGCCTGCCAATCTTTGAGGTAACCAAAGTTGACTCTCTGCTCCCCAAGTCACCTGCTTTGATGAACTCGGTCAGCGTAGCCTTCGAATTCTGGTGTGTCGGCGCAGAGCCTTTTGGCTGGGATATCGAAATCAGTAATCCGGAGGGAGGGATTTTCCTTCAGAACAGCAAAAACAATACGGCCTCGTTCTGTCCATGGGTGCCGCCTGTGAAAAAGGGTAACACCTATATATATGATGTGCCTGGTTCACCCAATTCCCCGGCTATCGTCATCAGGATCACTAAACAGCCCACGAAGGTGGCGGGCAACAGTTACGACTATACCTGCGAACTTGTCATGGATAAGGTGACCTACAAGGGTGGAGCAACAAGGGGACCGGGGAAACTCAATCCCGGAGACCCCAATGCTGCTGAATAAGTCATAGCCCGCAGCCCCTAAACGTCAGGGGAGCCACGGACAATTATACCGTGGCTCCCCTGACGTTTATTTATAGCACTTCCTGAATTTTGTGCCGCTGGCAAAAACATGCTATTTTGATCCAACAAGAGTGCTTTTAAAGGTCGAAAGTTACCTCTACCATATCAGAATCGGGTCTTGACTGGCAGGTAAGTATGTATCCGGCTTTGATTTCGCTTTCGTCGAGTGCAAAGCATGCGTCCATAACCACTTTCCCGCTGATTACTTTGCCCATACAGGTCGCACAGGCACCAGAGGTACAGGAGTAGGGTGGATCCAGTTTTGCCTTCACCAGTACATCGAGAATAGTACCACCGTCTGGCACCATGAATTCGTGTTTTTGTCCGCGAAGGTGTATAACAGCTTTCTTTTCTCCTCCAGCCGCACCGCTCACGAACTCTCCGGGTGTATGTCCGGCATTAACGAAATGCTCTGTGTGCACCTGTTTGGATGAAATCCCGCGAGAAATTATCGCATTCTTGATTTCGTCAGCCATGAATCCGGGGCCGCATATATAATACATGCAGTCCTGCTCAGGCCCCCGGGGCATCTGTTCGTCAAGAAATTCATTGGCAAGCCTGGCTGTAATCCGGCCTGTTTTTCCTTGCCAGTTGGAGCTGCTTTTACGGAACATACCGAAGATACCTCCGCTCGTTTCCTTCTTTGGCTGACTGAGAACGTATTCAACATGCAGCTGTCCGTCGTAGCGCACGCTTAAAGCATCGAGCTCGTCCCGAAAAATTATATTTTCTTCGTCGCGGTTACCATAAAGAAGAAAAACCGCACTCATCGGTTCTGCCTCAAGTACAGTCCGGATAATAGACATGAGCGGGGTGATACCACTGCCGGCACCGAACATATAATACGTGCGGCGCTTGTCGGGGTTCACCTCTGAATAGAACCGTCCTTCCGGTGTTGCTACGCTGAGAGTATCACCTTCCCTGATTTCGTCAACGAGCCAGGATGAGACACGCCCACCTTTCACTTTTTTAACCGTGATGGCCAGTTTATTGTCCAGCGGGCTTGAAGACATGGAGTATGAGCGCCTGAGCTCTTTGCCTTCCTTTTCTGTTTTCAGGGTAATATACTGTCCCTGCCGGTAGGCAAACTTGTCTTTGAGTGTTTCGGGGATCTCCAGTTCAATCGTGCGGGCATCGGATGTTTCCGGCCTGACGGCCCTGACTTTCAGTTCGAAAAATTCCATAGTAAAAGTGATTTACCTGTTTTGACAGCGTAAAGTTAACTGAGTGAACAATTTTCAAACCGAAAGGTTACGTGTGATGTTATAATATGGAAGAATTTAAAATATCGTCTCTTCCTTTTCACCTTCCGGATTATGGCAAATTGCGTTGCCTTTTTCGAAAATCTGTTATATTTCCGTGCTTTTGAATAAAATTCAGGATGCAATTCCTGCCTATAAAACATGGCTTGCCAACCAGGTTTCTCACCCCGGCCTGTACGCCTGGGAAGCCGTCCAGCATTTTCAGAACAACTGGAATCCTGATACAACGGATCCGGCGCATATGTTCGAAAACTGTTTCTACAGTGAGCAAAACCGAAGATTGTGGCAGGGCGAAAACTGGGAACCCAGGAAGTTAATGACCGAATTCTGGAAATTCGACCCACTCACTGTCAAATGGATGTTCGACGACCTGTTTAATGAAACCAAATCGGTTGATGGGAGGGTAGGGCGTTTCCTGTTCGGCTGTGATTCACTGCTTCGCGACTACAAGAAAGCAAAGCCAACATCCATTGAAAACAATCATTATCATACAGACTACCGTATGATATCGGTTTATCTGGCGTTCAGGTATCCCGATTCCTACGCCCCATACGATTTCGCAGTCTTTAAAAACGTTCTCACAGCGCTGGGGGCCCGTGATATACCGGAACAGGACGACCTTCCCAGATATTTCAAAGTGCTGAAAACGCTGATGACATTTCTTGACAAGGATCCCGAAGTGGCAAAGCTCATGCAGAAACATCTGCACCCCAAAAAACATTATCAGGGAAGAACAATGCTGCTTGCCTCGGACTTCTGCAGGTTCATCACTGAATAAATCCGTGAAACCGCAACAGATGGTGCTCGGCCTGTTCATTATACAGCTCGAGAATCAGGGCGTGTTTCTGGACAGGCTTCCTCGGGAACAAAATTTTGACCGGGTTGTGTATGTAACCCCTCAGTTCGAAAAGTTGCAACTGAGGATTGCGCGGACGTTTGAACAATAACAGCTCTTCTGCCGTTTCAGGAAGCGGAACATCCGCGTAACCTTCTTCAACCAGAAATGCTCTGATCATGGAGTATGTCTTGTCGGGAGTAGCACCTGCAAATATGCTCCGATATACATATCCGTCGCTCGTGCCACCCATGTAGTCTGACCCGGCGACAGGAAATGATATCCTGATTGGTATATGCGGTACATCAGACACCTCCTCAGGAGGCATCAGCGGTACCGGGTTTTCCCAGTCTTCAGCGAAACCAAATTCATCGTACCCCACTGCTTTGAATTTGTGGCAAAAGTAATAATTCCAAACAATTTATATCAAACAAATTTTCTTGTGAACGCACATCTTCTTACAATTGGTGACGAGATACTGATCGGTCAGATTATTGACACCAATTCAGCCTGGATGAGTCGGCAACTCAACCTGATCGGAATTTCTGTAAATGGAAAAAGCAGTGTGGGCGATACCCGGACTGATATTATTGCTGGAATCGAACATGCACTTGGTCTGGCTGATATTGTTCTGATTACAGGAGGACTCGGTCCCACCAAAGACGATATCACCAAAAAAACGCTCGCGGATATGTTTGGATCCGGCATGAGCTTCCATCAGGAGACCTTTGACCGCATCAGTGCGTATTTCCAAAAAGTGGGCCGACCAATGCCGCCCTCCATGAGAGATCAGGCCACGCTCCCGGATCAGGCCCTGATTCTGATCAACAAAGTGGGTACGGCTGCAGGCATGTGGTTTGAAAGAGACGGGAAAGTTCTGGTATCGTTGCCAGGGGTTCCCTTCGAAATGGAATACCTCATGACAAATGAAGTGCTCCCGCGCCTGAAAAACAAGTTCGTCGCCAGACCGATTGTTCACCGGACGCTTCTCACTGCAGGGGAGGGAGAAAGTGCTATCGCCCGCAGACTGGAAGATTTTGAGGAAACCCTTCCTGATTACATAAAACTTGCTTACCTGCCGGCATTGGGACAGGTTCGGCTCCGCCTGACCGGAGTTTGGCCCGGCGAAATAATGGCTGATTCCGAGGCAGTTCTGACTGCAGAGGTAGAAAAATATACGGCAGTACTACACAATACCATTGAAGACCTGATATTCGGCACAGAAACACAAACACTTCAGCGTGTTGTTGGTGAAAAGCTTCGTACGCTGAAACGCACACTCGCAACCGCTGAAAGTTGTACCGGGGGCTACATTAGTCACCTGATAACCTCTGAAGCAGGTGCTTCTGACTTTTTTGTGGGCTCTGCCATCACATATTCCAATGATATGAAGATTCAGTTGCTGGGAGTTGAGCCCGCAACAATTGCCACTTTCGGTGCAGTAAGTGAGGAGACTGTGCGTGAAATGGCTGAAGGCGCCGTGAAAAAACTCGGATCAGATCTGGCAATTGCAGTATCCGGTATTGCCGGACCTGATGGCGGAACTGCTGAAAAACCCGTTGGAACGGTCTGGATTTCAGTGAGTAATGGCAACCAGACACTCGCCAGTAAATTTGTTTTTGGCCGCGACCGGGGAAAAAACATTCAAATGGCGGGTGTATATGCACTCAACATGCTGAACAAGTTTATTGATCAGGTAGTCAATCCAGCTGCTCGGTAAGCCGCTTCACAATCTTGAAGTTACTGAAGAACTCCCGCGCAATCACGCGCAGGATGGTGTAAACCGGTATGCCTATGACCATCCCGGTTACTCCCCCTATCTTGGCAGAAGCCAGTGTAATCAGGAAGATTTCCAGCGGATGGGCCTGAACGCTCTTTGAGATGATGTATGGCCCAACCAGGTTATTGTCTATCAACTGAACTACTACAAAGGCGCCGGCCACTTTCAGCAGCATGGGCAGCAGCAAAACGAATTCGGCATCCAGATTCGAAGATAGTGTTATAAAAAGACCGAATAACATGCCTAAAATGGGGCCTACGTAGGGTATTATATTAAAAAAACCGCCAAAAGCACCTATCAGCATTGAATTGCTGTTTCCGGCAATCCATAGAATCATCGTTATGTTAAACGCAAAAATCAGGGTCTGTAACATGAGTCCCCTGAAATACCCTGTGAGCACCTGGCTGCTCGATCTGATGGCTGCCTGTACCTTTCGCTCCATTTCATCGGGAACCAGGGCGTGTATTAAATCCGGAAACAAATTACTGTCTCTGAGAAAAAAGAAAAGTATAAAAGTCACCGAGGCAAATGTAACCAGGGTACTGCCGGCAGCACTCATAAATGTCCCCAGGTACTCTCCGACAAGGGTAGGGCGGAACCACTCGCTGAAAAGCTGCTGAATACGTACAGACAGACTTTCGTCAGCAGACAATACCCCGAATTGATGCAGCATCAAATCAAGTTCGGCAAAAGGTCCTCTGAGTTTCTCTCCGATTGATTGGTAGTCTATTCCAGCCAGATTTCGCGCCTGTGCCACGATAGTAGGTACAAACATGAGCATAAATCCTGCAAAAACCGCGTAGAAAAGCAAAATCGTAATCGCAGACGCCGCAGACGGGCCCATTCTGAACCTGCCAAGCCGGATTTTCTTCTGCAATGTGACGGTCAGGGGCCTGCCCAGCATGGAGATTACCCAGGCTATTGCCAGATAGGTGACTATATCAGAAAAATAATAGAGCAGAAACCCCAAAAGAAGGGTGCCGGGAATGAGTAGTATCTGCCGCTGATTCAACTGCATCATAGTTTCAGGTTTTCAGGTATTTTGAGACTGTATCACTAAAAGAGCGCTGTAAAAATAGGGTTTTTTCGTGTTCCATCTAGTGAAAGCCAAATTTGCCTATTTTTGCAGACAGAAAAGACTTCAAACACATTAACTGCGACCTGACGTTGTGCTTATAGCGGATGGTTTCTTTATCAAAAATGTAACTTCATGCCGGAGCTGGCACAACACCTCGAACACACTGTTCTCAAACCCGACACCACTATCGGTGATGTCGGAAGGGTTTGCGACGAAGCCATGCGACACGGGTTCGCAGCAGTATGTATCCCCCCGCTTTATATCCGGGATGCCCGGAACATACTGGGCGAAAGATCAAAAGTACGACTGGCCACTGTTGTAGGATTTCCTATGGGATATTCCTCTATTTCTTCCAAAAGTGACGAAATAAAGCGCGCTATGGACGACGGTGCCACAGATATTGACGCAGTACTGAATATCTCGGCCGTAAAAAGCGGTCTCTGGAATCATGTAAGCAGAGATCTGGACGCACTTACACTCGCAACACAGTCGAGGGGTGGGATCCTCAAACTTATTCTGGAATGTGGTTTGCTTTCCACGGATGAGCTGGTTCGCGTAATCGGAATGGCCAAAGACGCCGGATTACCCTGGCTCAAAA
>JBEGNB010000115.1:0-4388 GCA_041182785.1 Bacteroidota bacterium | reverse complement strand
ATACGCTACTACTGTCCACCTCCCATCTGACTTAACGATCGTTTGGCCGGCTCGAAATTCGGGTTCATACTCAGTGCCAGCCTGAAATCAGCCAGTGCACCGGCCTTGTTGCCCAGCTGGAATTTGGCTACTCCCCGGTCGTGTACCAGATCGGGACGGCTCTCCTTCAGGGAAATGGCTCTGTCGTAGTCGCGAATGGCGGCCTCGTATTGTTTCAATTGCATATAGCAGTATGCCCTGCGGCCGTAAACTGTACCCTGCCTGATCTGTGGTACCAGTTCTATGGCTTTGTCCAGATCGGGAATAGCGAGTTTCGGATCGAACAGTGCGTAGGCCGTGCCCCGGTTATAGTAGTAATTACCCACCCTTGGATCAAGCTTGATGGCCTCGGAGAACATCTCCGCAGCCTTCTGTGGTTGCCCGCGGAAACCATACACATTACCAAGCCCCTCATAAACTTTGGCGTTTTTGACTCCGTGTTTCAGGGCCTCCTCGAAGCAGGATGCGGCCTTGTCCAGATTGTTCATCTTGCCATAATAGTTACCCAGATTGGTAAGTATCTGCCCGTCGCCCGGGAACTGCTCCAGAGCAGCGGTCCATAATGTCTCTGTGTCTTTCCAGATACCGCGCTGACTGGCTGTACGGACGGCGAGAAACAGACAGAAGAGCGTCATGCCCGCCCACGCGGCTGTGCGCGAACCCGCGCTGCGCGAGGAAAGCTGCCAGATTCCGTACGACAAGCCGATACCAAGACCAATATAAGGTACATAGGTATAGCGGTCTGCCATTACTACCACACCTACCGAGATAATCTGGGACACCAGAATCACTGTGAAAAAGTAGAATGCAAAAGACCATAACCCCAGCATGCTCTTTTTCAGGCTCCAGACAGCTACTCCGGCCACTGCCAGAAAGACCGCCGAATATGCTGCATAAGAAGCAGGTAATCCTCCGCCCAGCAGCGACTGGTCGGGATATGGATAGAATGGCGACAGTCCGAACGGAGCAAAAAATCTGATGAGGTACTGCATCATGCCATAACCGGCAAACTGGGCACGCTGTGTCAGACTGAACGTGCTGGCTATGGCATCCTTTGCGCCTTCTACATTCGACAGCCAGCCGTGAAAATTACCCCCCGCCTGTACATCCATGGCCATGAGGCCGAATAAAACTGCAGTCGCAATAAAAGGCAGTTTTTCCATCCAGACACCGGCGGACCGAAGTGAACGGCCGTTCCACCAGTCGAGCAGGAAAAGTACCGGTACCAGCGATACAGCCATGGCCTTGGACAGGCAGGCCAGGATGAAAAGTAGTAGTGAGGCGGCGTACCATCCCGGTTTTCTGGCCTGTGAAAAATGAAGCCACGTCAGCAGGGAGAGCAGAAAGAAGAAGGTATATAAAACATCTTTTCGCTCGGATATCCAGGCTACCGATTCCACGTGCATGGGGTGAACGGCAAAAAGGAGGCCTGAGAACAGGGAAGCAAACATATTCCTTCCGGTGAGCAGCCAGGCGAGAAAAAAGACCAGCACGCTGTTCAGGGTATGAAGCAGAATATTGGTGGAAATGAATGGCCCCGGTTCGAAGGTGCCGTTTTTCTTCATTCCGCCCCTGGCAGCATCCCACTCAATGGACTTCATGGTAAGCGGGTGGTAGTTCAGTGCAATGGGGGTAGTCCACACAGACGGCGCGCCCGGTTTATCCTTGAGCAACAGCATCGGGTTCTCTGTGACATACATCTGATCGTCCCAGTCCAGAAAACTGTTGCCGGAAGCGGGTAAATACAGTATAAATGCTATCAGGGCCACGAGTGCCGGAGCCCATAGAAACTGATAAGAGGAACTGCCTGTTGCCGGTGTCTGAGCCGCTGCAGTGCTGCCAGATTGCTTCTTTTTTGCCATTTTGGACCGATTTGTATTACAGCTTGTTCAGGATTCTATCACCGAGTCAAAAACAGGCATAGAATCCAGAACAAGCTCTTGGAGCGCAAATCTATAAATAATAGTAACGCTCTACCCCATCGGATCAACATCAACCGATACAGTTACCTGCGAAAATCCCTGCTTCCCGTTCAAAATCTCTGTAACGTGCCTGATCAGTTGTTTACTCTGATTAAGAATAACTGCACTTTTCTCTAGTTTCAGCATGATATCCTGCCCGAAAAATCCCCTGACCCGGGCGATATTCGGTATTACCGGCCCCAGTACGCGGTCGCCGAGTTTATCTCGAAGAGCTGCAGCGAAGTATGCTGCGGCTGCATTTACTGTTTGCGGGTCTTTGTGCCTGAGCTCCAGTTGAATCAGGCGGTAGTAGGGCGGGTAGTGAAACTCCTGCCTTTCGGCGAGTTCACGCTGTACGAAGGAGTCAAAATCGTGGTTAAGCACCTCTTTGATGACCGGATGCTGCGGATCGTAAGCCTGAATCAGCACCTGTCCGCGCTTTTTTTTCCGACCGGCCCGACCGGATACCTGTGTCAGCAGCTGGAAAGCGCGCTCCCCTGCCCTGAAGTCGGGAAAACGGGTCAGCGAATCGGCAGCCAGTACGCCTACGAAACCTACGTTTTCGAAATCAAGCCCCTTTGTTACCATCTGTGTACCCACCAGAATATCTATCCTGCGTTCCTCGAAGTCGTTGAGCAGTGCAATAAGCCCGGAGCGGGCGCCGGCGGTATCCATGTCCATGCGGGCGATACGGGCCTCGGGGAGAAAAAGTTTCAGCTCGTCCTCAATTTTTTCTGTTCCAAACCCTTTCAGGGATATTTTTCCAGACCCGCAGGCAGGACACAGCAAGGCCGGATTGTCGGTGTAGCCGCAGTAATGGCACCTCAGCCGGTTGGTGAGTTTGTGATAAGTCAGACTGACATCGCAGTGTTTACACATCGCATTCCAGTCGCAAACCTCGCACTTGAGTACCGGAGCGTATCCCCGCCGGTTTTGAAAAAGAATAGCCTGTTCACCCCGGGAAATGGTTTCAGCCAGTTTATCGAGGAGCGGTTTGGAGAAAATACTTTGCATTTGCCGCGTTTTCAGCTGCTCGCGGAGATCAACAACAGATACTTCTGGCATTTCCACGCCGCTGAACCTGTCCTTCATTTCAACCAGCCCGTATTTGCCTGACAGAACATTGTGCCATGTTTCAAGGGAGGGAGTTGCCGTACCCAGCAGCGTTTTGGCTCCGTAGAGACCTGCCAGATAAACGGCTGAGTCGCGGGCGTGGTACCGCGGTGCCGGATCGTACTGCTTGAATGAGGGATCATGTTCCTCATCCACCACAATGAGTTTCAGATTTTTGAAGGGCAGGAAAAGTCCGCTGCGTGCCGCAAGAATAACCGGCTTCCCGGCCTGGGCAGCCTTCCAGACTTCCACGCGCTCCTGACTGTTGATTTTGGAGTGATAAACAACGACATCATCACCAAATACCTTCTGCAGGCGACTGATAATCTGGGTGGTAAGGGCGATTTCAGGAAGCAGATACAACGCCTGTCCTCCCTCCCTCACAGCACGCTGTATCAGTTCCACATATACGCGGGTTTTGCCGCTGCCGGTCACGCCGGACAGCAACACGACGCTCTTGTCTTCAAAATGTGTCCCAATCTCCGCCAGTGCCTGTTCCTGTTGGGCAGACAGGTTGTCAGCCTCGGCTACTTCGCTGCCAAAACCGCCCAGCCGGCTTACTTCCTGATCGTACAGTTCCAGTATTCCCTTCTTCACCAGCGTTCTAAGTGAGGATTCTGATACCTCCGCCTTGTCGAGCAGTTCGCGTTTTCTGACAAAAGGGCGGCTTTTTTCGAGTACCAGAAATGCCATCATGATTTCCAGCTGCCGATCTTTGGATTGCAGTTCATCGAAAACCTCGCGCATCAGATGTTCCTGCCCGCGCAGGCGCTGACCCATACGCACCCCTGTCACCTTTCTGGCCTGAAACTTCTCCTGCAAGTCTTCCCGGAGAAAGAGTGTTCCCCTGTTGAGCAATCGCTGGATTACCGGAAAAACTGTTTTCCTGTTGAGAATCTTGCGCGCGTCTTCCACGCTGATTTCCTGCTGAATAAGCAGTGCCTCCGAAATCAGGTATTCATCATCATCCAGATCTGAAAAATCATCGCCGTAATGTTCATTCCGGACGAGCCGTGTTTCGCTGCTCAGTTTTAGTCGCCCCGGAAGTGCTGCCGACATCACTTCCCCCAGCGTGGAACAGTAATATTGCGCCATCCAGTCCCACAGTTCCAGTTGCTTCCGGGTTACCATGGAGACTTCATCCAGCACCGAAATGATGGGTTTTACTGCATAATCCGGCGCTAAATCGTGAATTTTCTCCACCAGCCCGCTATACAAGCGGCTTCGTCCGAACTGTACTTCCACGCGCACACCGGGCATGACCAACTCCTGTAA
>JBEGNB010000114.1:0-2924 GCA_041182785.1 Bacteroidota bacterium | reverse complement strand
CTCACATCGAATGAGTACTTCGCCGTTTGTATCAACCAGTGCCACCGCATGTGCTCCACCGGTCGCGCCAAATAACCCCTGGCCCGATCGCAGTGTAGCCGGCAAACGACAGACGAGTGATGCGGGAACCAGCATGTTCCGCGGGATGACATTCGGCAATTCGCCCCGGTCTTTGAACCGGCCGCACCAGCCACAAGCCGAGCTGATCGGAAACCGGCGCAGATGTGATGCTTCATCATATACTGTGCCGGGCGACAGCTCGGCTATTATCATGTCGGTATGATCGCCGTAGCGTATGCCCGACAAGTCGGTAGCACTACCAATTATTCCTTCCGAATACAGCCATCCCGCCACCAGATTGAAGTCGTCGCCGGGTGTGCGCATGGTGGAGGCGACGTTGCTGTGTGTCCGCGCACCCGCGCGCCCGTGCCCGATGACAATCTCCAGTGGTGTTTCTGCCACAACGACATCGGTCATTTCCTGCCTGCCTGTCCCCGGATTGTAGCGGATAATCTCTTTCCGGACGATTCCTGTTTCCGGTTTGTCCATAATTCATCTATTTTTGCGGCTCAATTAAAGCTGTGATGCACGAAACTCATTTTGAAAAAGGCCCCAGGGCCATTGCATTCCATTCAGCACCGCAACCCTCGTTCAACAAGAATTTTGATCTGCTCATCCGGCAAATGCACCAGTACAAGGTATCCGGCTATGAGACGTATATATGTTCCGATAACCCGAAGCAGTTTGACCGCCTCACCGCTATTTTCAGGGAACTGAATGCCAAGGTAGAGTTTTTACCGGTACAAACGGCCATTCACGAGGGCTTTGTTGACGATGATCTCAAGATTGCTGTTCTCACAGATCACCAGATTTTTCAGCGATATCACCAGTACAAAATAAAGCAGGGTTTTTCCAGAGAACAGGCCCTCAACACCCGCCTGCTCCGCGAACTTTCTCCCGGTGATTTTGTCACGCATATTGACCACGGCATTGGCAAGTTCGCAGGCCTGCAGAAGATTGAAATCGGCGGACAAATGCAGGAGGCGGTCAGGCTGATCTACAAGAATAACGATATTCTGTACGTCAGTATTCACTCGCTGCACAAGATAGCCAAGTATGTCGGACAGGAAGGAACTCCCCCGCAGTTGTCCAAGATTGGCTCTGATGCCTGGAAACAGCTCAAAAACCGCACGAAAAAGAAAATCAAGGATATCGCTGCGGAATTGATCAAGCTGTATGCCAAGCGACGTACGGCTCCAGGCCACGCATTTCCCATTGACGGTTATCTGCAGAACGAACTGGAAGCGAGTTTTATTTATGAAGACACGCCCGACCAGTCCAAAGCCACCGCCGATGTAAAAGCGGACATGGAAAAGGACTATCCCATGGATCGCCTGATTTGCGGTGATGTGGGTTTCGGAAAAACGGAAGTAGCTATCCGGGCGGCATTCAAGGCAGCCTGCGACGGCAAACAGGTAGCTGTACTGGTACCCACCACCATTCTCGCCCTGCAACACGCCCGTACTTTTTCCGAAAGATTGTCGGAGTTCCCCATAACTGTGGATTATGTCAATCGCTTCAGAACAGGAAAAGAGAAGAAAGAGGTGCTCGAAAGGCTCAAGGCCGGAAAAGTGGACATTATTATAGGTACACATGCACTCCTGAGCAAGGATGTGCAGTTCAAAGACCTCGGGCTGCTCATAGTGGATGAAGAACAAAAGTTCGGAGTGGCCAGCAAGGAGAAGCTCCGCTCTATCAAGGTAAACGTGGATACGCTGACGCTCACCGCCACGCCCATTCCCCGCACCCTGCAGTTTTCACTCATGGCCGCCCGCGACCTCTCTGTTATCAGAACACCACCGCCCAACAGACAGCCAATTCAAACGGAAGTAAGGGTATTTAATGAGGATCTCATACGAGATGCCATCATGACCGAATTTAACCGGGGCGGACAGGTATTCTTCGTTCACAACCGCGTGCTCGATCTGCCGGGTATAGTCGAGGCTATCAAAAGGATTTGTCCGGAAACGGATGTGGCCATGGCACACGGTCAGATGGATCCCGAGCACCTGGAACAGGTACTGGTGGACTTCATTGACAGAAAGTTCGACGTGCTGGCGTGTACCAATATCATCGAGACCGGACTTGATATACCGAATGCCAATACAATTATTATCAACCGGGCCGACATGTTTGGTTTGAGCGACCTGCACCAGCTACGGGGCAGGGTGGGGCGCTCCAACCAGAAAGCCTACTGTTATCTTTTCGCGCCACCACTGTCGGTTCTTACACCGGAGGCCCGCAAACGCCTCAAAACAATCGAGGAGTTCAGTGATCTTGGTTCAGGTTTTTCGGTAGCCATGCGCGACCTCGATATTCGCGGCGCCGGCAACCTGCTCGGTGGTGAACAATCGGGCTTCATTGCCGATATAGGCTTTGAGACATATCAGAAAATTCTGGATGAAGCCATTCAGGAGCTGAAGGAGACAGACTTTAAAGACCTTTTCAAGGAGGAACTGGCTCAGCGCGGCTCTTATGTCCGCGATGTGACCATTGAGACCGACGTGGAAATGCTGATCCCGGATGAATATGTCAGTAATATTCAGGAACGCCTTAACCTCTATACAGAACTGAACAATATCCGCGACGAAGAGGGTATTGCAGCTTACGCCAAACGCCTTGAGGACAGGTTTGGAAAAATGCCCAGACAGGTGGGTTCACTGTTCGACGGACTGCGCCTGCAGTGGCTGTGCAAGAAAATCGGTTTTGAAAGACTTATTCTGAAAGGCGGCAAATTGCGTTGCTATTTCATCAGTGACCCGCAGTCGTCATTTTTTGAAACGGCACAATTTCAGTTGTTGCTGGCGTTCCTGCAGAAACACGGCCGCGTGATGGGATTATCACTCAAACAGACCAACAAGGAA
>JBEGNB010000113.1:0-5637 GCA_041182785.1 Bacteroidota bacterium | reverse complement strand
GGATGATCCAGTACTACGGGCACCACTTGTCCGATCAGTTTTTGAATATCCCGCAGGTAAGGCACCTCTTCCGCTTCGCAGAAAGAGAACGCGACGCCGCTCAGTCCTGCGCGGCCGGTTCGGCCGATACGGTGAACATACGTTTCGGGGATATTGGGCAGGTCGAAGTTGATTACGTGCGACAGTTCGTCAATATCAATACCGCGTGCGGCGATATCGGTAGCTACCAGTACACGGGTTTTGCCCGACTTGAAGTTAGCCAGAGCAGACTGGCGTGCACTTTGGGATTTGTTGCCGTGAATAGCCTCGGCCCTTACTCCTGCTTTAGTGAGATCGCCGGCTACCCTGTTGGCGCCGTGTTTGGTGCGGGTGAACACGAGTGCCGAGCGGATATCCGAATTTTTGAGGAGATGAGCCAGCAGGTGGCGCTTGTCGGCTTTATCCACGAAATAAACCGACTGTTCGATTTTTTCGGCGGTGGATGACACGGGAGTTACCTCCACCTTCATCGGGTTGGTGAGGATAGAGTCGGCCAGTCCGGCAATTTCGGGGGGCATGGTAGCCGAGAAAAACAGCGTCTGACGTTTTTCGGGCAGTTTGGCAATTACCCTTTTTACATCGTGGATGAATCCCATGTCGAGCATACGATCGGCCTCGTCGAGCACAAAAATTTCGATTTCCTTCAGGTTAACAAAGCCCTGATTCATGAGATCGAGGAGTCGGCCCGGCGTGGCGATGAGTACCTCGGTACCCCGGCGGAGCGCATCCGTTTGCGGGTTTTGGTTCACGCCACCGAAGATAACCAGATTTCGCACCTTCAGGAATTTGCCATAATCGTTGAAACTTTCGGCAATTTGAATGGCGAGTTCGCGGGTGGGAGTGAGAATAAGGGCCCGGATGGGCGTTTTGCCTTCATTGCGGTGCTGTTGCTCGCTGAGGAGTTGCAGCATGGGCAGGGCAAAAGCGGCAGTCTTGCCGGTACCAGTCTGGGCGCAACCGAGCAGGTCGCGTTTACTTAGTACAATCGGGATTGCCTGTTGTTGTATAGGAGTAGGTTGCTCGTAACCCACGGATTCGAGCGCGCGCAGGAGCGGCTCGACGAGCGATAGTTCTTTGAAATACATGCAGTTATGCAGTGTGTGTCTGGTCTCGTGCGCAGCGGCTGCAATCGGGCAGCCTTCATGGGGGCAAAGTGATTTGGGAGCGATAATCTGCGTCCGGCTAACTTCGGTGTCCAGGGCGGACAAATACCAGAAATGAATTTATTCGTTGCAAAGGTAATACAATTTTTCCAATTTTTTGAGAAAAGGTAAAACGGGGTACCGTTCGGGTTATTTCCAACGCATCAAAATATCCGTCTGGAGGTCATTTCCGAGCATGAAACCGTGGGTATCGAAGGGTAAAAAGCCCTGTTTTTCATAGAACCGGATAGCGGGTTCATTTTTTTCCCACACCCCCAGCCAGAGCCACGGGAGAGCCAGTTCGAGCATACATTCTCTGGCTTTTTCCATCAGTGCCTGCCCTACCCCGGTGCCCTTGAATTCCCTGCGGATGTAAATACGTTCTATTTCGAGCGCTTCGGTGTACCGGTTGTCGGTACAGGCTGCTCCCGTGTTCAGTTTCAGGTAACCGGCGATTTCTCCGTTTACCCGGGCAAAGAAAAACCGGGAATCCGGGTTTTCGAGTTCACGGGAGAGTTGTTCGGCACCGAGATTATGCTCCATATAGTTTTGCATATCCTCCGGAGTATTGAATCCGGCGAAAGTCTCGAAAAAGGTTTCGCGGCTTATTTGCTGAAGATCAATCAGTTCGGAGGTCAGCACACGGGAGATGAGTGGCCGGGAGAGACTGTTATGCATATGCGTAGAGGATTATCGGAGTACGGTGGTGACTGAATACCTGAAAGAGTTGATGATTTTGCCCGAGCAGAACATCAGTTGTCTGTGCCATGCGGGGAAAAATCCTTGGCCCGTTCCTGATATTCTTTTGGTGCAAATCCGGTGGCGGCCTTAAAATTGCGGTGAAACGACTGCCTGCTTCCGAAGCCGGTTTTTTCAACTATTTCGTTGATTGAAATATGCTGATTGCTGGCAAACAACCTGCGGGCCTCATTGACCCTGAAACTGTTTATCAGATTGGGGAAAGTGGTATTACCCACTTCACTGACAGCCTGAGAGACATATCTCTGACTTCTGTTCATCTTCTCACAAAGATCCTGCAGCGAGAATGTCGGATCAAGATACAACTTTTCCTGTCCGATACGCTTGAGAATATCAAAATACAGGTTTGAAAGCATAATATTCTCTTCTTCCGCTTTCTCACCGGATTCGTCGGACTGTACTTCGGAATCTGTGTTCATCAGGGGGAGAGACGTGTTATTGGCTATTTCGACGTTTATCCGGTACATGGTATTCATTGCCCTGCGCAGTCGCACGTACTGCATTGCAATGATACCAATGGCCAGAGCGGCGGCCAGAAGGGCGGCCAGCGAAAGAAGCAACTGCCTGTTTTTAAGGGTGATACCCTGCTGAAGCACATCCTTCTGTTCAGTTATTTTCTTCACCTGGTGAATCGTCTGGAACTCGGTATTGACTATTCGAGCGTTTTCCTGGGCCGACTCGTCATTCAATATTTTGTATTCTTCCAGCAGCTTTTTAACCCCTTCAAAGTTACCGGCCCGGGCCTGCAGCAAGAGTTCGGCTTCACTGATATCCCTCAGGTAATCCATTCTGCCGGTTTTCATAGCCAGTTCACGCGATTTTTCAAGGCTTGATGCCGCGGTAACGAGGTTCCCTCCCGATTCAATTTCACACAGCCCCACAAGCCGGTGTGCAACCGAGAGCGCTTCCAGAAATCCTTTTTGTTCACATAAACTGATATTTTCCTGTAATAACCGCCTTGCTTCGCTGTAATTTTTCTGTCCCGTCTCCAGCTCTGCCAGATTATTGGTGGCAACTGCGATATAATAATAAGCATTTATCTGCTTTCTAAGCTCGAGCGATTTCTTCAGATTTTTTTCAACAACCGGCAAGTTTGAAGGGTAATAGCAGGTGGCGATATTATTGAGGACAGTGGACATCCGCAGCGTGTCGCGTACGGTCGAGTAATAGGTGTAGATTTTTTCGAGTGTTTCAACAGCCTTTTCATCATCTTTCATACGATGACTGAGCACCCCGAGATTAAGCCATATGTCGGCGATGGAAGAAGAATCACTGCTCTGTTCAGCGTACTCCAGCGCCTTCTGATAGGTTTGTGATGCCTCCTTGAACCTGTACTGGCTATCGAAAATAACCGCTGAATTGATCAGACAGTCCTGGTATTCTTTGGGAAGAATGATCCGCTGGTTATGATAAAGCGATTTGTTGTAGTAATCGAGCGCCAGATTCAGTTTGCCCTGATACAGATTGTTTGTCCCCAGCAGAAAGTAGGTCAGCACAAAAAGTGAATCATTGTAAGGCTGCTGTGTACTAATCTCTTCCAGTACCACACTTAGAACGGAATCGGCCTGAGCGGCTTTATCCGGAATGAGAACGGCAGCTTCCTTGATTCTGGTCAGATAATCTGACTGCCCGATGGCTACCTGAGTACAGAATAGCAGGGCAAGAATGATAGCGTGAAGATTACGAGTCATGACTGCAAAAGTAGCAGCCAAAAGTGATTGCTCGAAAAAAAACAAGAATTAGTCCGAACTGGCAGTACCTCGTCAGTCAGGCGACCTGCTTCGGGCAGACCGCATCAGACAGTATGAAATAATCTGACAAAATGGTCAGACCGTTTTTCAGATTATTCGATGACCACCATTTTTCCGGTTCTGACACCAAACGGCGATTTGAGTGTGTACCAGTATATGCCGGAACGATTACTCACATCGAATATTTCAATGTTTTCTCCTGCCGGATATTCTCTGTTTGCGGTGAGAACGATATGACCACCTGCGTCGGATATTTCCCATTCAACAGCACAGGCTGCCGGTAAAATAAAATCAATTCTGACCAGATCAGACGATGGATTAGGAATACTCTGCTTGAGTACAAAATCGGGCGAAACAGTAATATCTTGCTGACGATCATCCATTTTGAAAGCTGTAAACGAGGAGTTTGAACCGGCTATGAAAGCCCAGACTGCACCCTTGTTCGAATTATCTGCAGGGCCACCGAGTAAGGCTGTACTGCCAGTTGAGCTCAGTGCGATTGAAGTTCCCTGTTTTGCAAATCCTGCAGCCCCGGTACCAGTCAGTTTTCCGGAGCCCTGCTGAGACCAGACACCTCCGGTACGCCTGTACACCCACATCGCACCTTTATTGGAATTATCTCCAAAACCGCCCCAGACAGCCGTATTGCCATCAGCACTTATGGCCACTGAAAACCCCTGACGGGATGAACCGGAGCCACCAGTTCCTGTCAGCTTACCTCCCTGCTGAGTCCATGATGAGCCGATACGAGTAAACACCCATACAGCACCTTCGAGCGTACTTGTATTATTCGGCCCACCAATAATAGCCGTATTACCATTGGCACTGATCGCCACGGCATATCCCTGGTAAGGGGCAGAGGTTCCGCCGGTACCAGTTATTTGCGCCTGCTGACTCCATGCATTGCCACTACGGATGAATATCCACGCAGCACCTTTCCTTGAGTTATGATTGTATCCGCCGGAAATCAGGTATTTGCCATCTGCACCAAGTGATACCGAGCAGCCCTGACGCGCCTTGCCAATAGCGCCAGTGCCAATCAGCTTAGCACCCTGTTGAGACCAGATACCACCTACTCGAACAAAAACCCAGGTAGCTCCGGCGTAGGCATTATCAGCAATGCCACCTGTGGCAATTGTGTTTCCATCCGCACTCATGGAGAGCGAAGAACCCTGTTGTGCATAGCCAGTGTTGCCTGTACCGACCAGTTTATTACCTTGTTGAGACCATGATGAGCCCGAGCGTACAAATACCCAGACCGCACCATTGGAAATATTATCCAGATTACCCCCTATGGCTACAGTATTGCCATCGGCACTAATAGCCACCGAGGAACCCTGTTTTGCAGCACCAACTGCTCCGGTGCCAAGCAGCTTGCCCCCCTGTTGCGTCCAGGTTGTACCCGACCGTACGAATATCCAAGCGCCACCTGCATTTGAATTATCTGACGGCGATCCTACCACAGCTGTATTTCCATCCGAACTGATTGCTACAGACTGACCTTGCAGTGAAAGAGATGTAGCACTATTTCCAGACAGTTTTGGCCCCTGCTGAACTGATGGAGCAAGTGTATTTGTCACATTAAAAATACCCGATGAGGTAGCAGTGCCAATACCTGTAACAACGTTAATCTTGCCGGTTGTGGAGCCTGGCATCAAAAATATAGTTACGGAGTTCGTGGTACTCGATAGAATAATCTGAGGTACACCGTCCACAGTAACTGCACTGGCACCATTCAAATTGGATCCATTAATTTTAACCAGGCTTCCTGGGGCACCGTTTGTAGGACTAAAAAATGATATAACAGGTGCTCCAGTTGAAATATTGCTGGTTCCGCATATCGTGGTTATTCCGATGTTCAGAATTGTTCCGCTAAACGGCATCACAACACTTATCTGACTGTCATTGATAAATGTATAAGAAGAATTTATATTGTTCAGTTTAAC
>JBEGNB010000112.1:0-7791 GCA_041182785.1 Bacteroidota bacterium | reverse complement strand
GTTCAAAATTTTTGCCGAGATATACCTTGCGCACCATCTCGTCGGAGGCGAGTTCTTCGGCGGTTCCTGCGCGCAGGATGGAGCCTTCAAACATCAGGTAGGCGCGGTCGGTAATGCTCAGCGTTTCCTGTACGTTGTGGTCGGTAATCAGAATACCGATATTCTTGGTTTTCAGTTTGGCTACGATGTACTGGATATCTTCCACGGCGATGGGGTCAATACCGGCAAACGGCTCGTCGAGCAGAATAAAGCTGGGGCTGGTAGCTAGTGCGCGTGCGATTTCCGTGCGCCTGCGCTCACCGCCCGAGAGTGTGTCGCCCAAACCCTTCCGTACGCGGTTGAGGTTGAACTCTTCCAGCAGTGACTCCAGTTTTTCCTCCTGCTCAACCCGGCTGAGTGCGGTCATTTCAAGCACGGCCCTGATGTTGTCTTCCACGGTCAGTTTGCGGAAAACGCTCGGCTCCTGAGGCAGGTAGCCTATACCACGCTGGGCACGCTTGTACATGGGCAAGTCAGTGATATCGTCGTCATTCAGGAAAACATGACCTGAAGTCGGCTTGATAAAACCGACAGTCATGTAAAACGAGGTCGTTTTGCCGGCGCCGTTGGGGCCCAGCAGACCCACGATTTCGCCTTGACGTACATCAAACGAGACGCCCTTGACGACCGTTCGCTTGCCGTATGTTTTGATGATTTGCTCTGCGCGAAGAATCATTTAACCGAGCAGTTTCTTGACAATCTCTGATATGGCACGCCCGTCGGCTTTTCCGGCCAGCTGTTTGTTGGCGGCACCCATCACCTTGCCCATGTCCTTTGCAGAGGTAGCGCCTGTCTCTTCCACAATTTGGCGGAGAACCTCCTCCAGTTCGGCACCCTCCAGCATCGCGGGCAGGTATTTCTTGATAACGTCTATTTCTTCTTTTTCGCGCACTGCCAGATCTTCCCGTCCGTTTTTTGTGTAAATATCGAACGATTCCTGACGGGTTTTGACCAGTTTCTGCAGGAGTTGCACTTCTTTGGCTTCATCAATAGCCTGTCCGGAGCCGTCGGTCTTCAACAACAGGATGGCGCTTTTAATGGCGCGAATACCGCGCAGGGCTACCTCGTCTTTGGCTTTCATAGCTGCGACGAGATCTTTTGCAATTTTTTCTTCCAGTGTCATTTTTACATGGTTAATGGTTAGTAGCATTTATTGCTGCCTGAAAAATGAACCGCCCGAAAGGCGGGAGCGCTCCGGGCGGTTCATACCCAGAGCATGTCCAGGATTTTCTGCCGATGGCAAAACAGGGATATATATGTCGGTTACTGTCCGCTGTCGTCGCCTTTTACAGGAGCTGGCTTGTGAACAGTATCCTCTACAATGACGGTGTCATTTTTTGTTTTGGCAGCCTTCTGGTCTGCGTCATCCGTTCCGGTGGCAGCAGAAATGGCATTTTCGACATTCTCAACCGCGGTTTCGAATGCTTTCTCGGCCTCTTCGGCTACGATACCGGCCAGCTCTTTGGCCTTGTCGAGGAAGGATTCGCCTTTTTCGGCGACCTCTTCGATGATATCAGCGCCTTTGTCCTGTACTGCATCAACGGCGTCTTCCACTTTGTCGGCAGTGACGCTGGCAACAGCCTTGGCGGTATCGAGGGCATCCATGAGTACATCGCCGATGACAGTAGAGGCAGCATCGAACAACGAGTCATCTTTGCGGGATTTGATCTCTGCGTCAATTTCGGCTTTGACGGCATCTTTGGCAGCAGCCACCTTCTGGCGCTCATTTTCTTTTTCGGCTCTTTTTGCCTCCTTGTTTTTGGCAGCACTGGAGCGGCGCTCCAGTTCGGACATGGTGCGCTTGATCTCTTCTACCTTGGCACGCTTTGATTCGAGGCGTTCTTCGATCATTTTGATCTTGGCCATGCGAATCTGGGCTTCGAGCTGCCCCTCCGTTTTACTCACTTTTTTGTGCTGGAATTCGAGCTCGTCGGCATCGCGGCGAACACTTTCTTCCATACGTTTGAGGGCATCCACCAAGCCGGCCAGGCGGCGTTCCACGGCATTGCCTTCATCGGCAGCGCCCGCGCCGAACTTGCGTTCTTTTGCCTTTTTGAAAGCACCGTCAATACGATCCCAGATCTGGTTGCGGTGTTCATTGCTCAGTCGGGCGGTGCGGTAACGCAGCTGGAGCTGCTTGAGTTCATCGAACACATTGCCGAGGCGCTGACCGCCGGCATTAATGCGTTCTTCTATATCGTCGAGTGCCTTGTTGAAGTCATCAGCCACGGCGGAGGAGGCCGACATGAACTCTTCCTGCACTTTGGAGCGCAGTTTTTTCAGGTCTTCGAACAGGACATTGATATTGTCGCGCAGGCTGTCGGCGTGTTCACGGAACAGATTGCGATCGCGCGACTGCGACTGCACCTTGTCCCAGAAAGCCTTCAGGCCGTCAAATACTTTGTTGTCGTAGGAGGAGAGCTGCTGAATTTTTTCCTTGAATTCGGCCAGTTCCTGCTGATATACCTGATGCAGCTTGGTAGAGAGCACCACGAAGTGCCACTCTGTCTGTGCACGCTGGATTACATCAGTGCGGTCCACCTTCAGATCTTCGGGGAGCAGCCCTTCTGTCACGCTGAGTTCGCGTTCGATAGTGGTAAATCCTTCCGGGAATTCCACCTCGCGCCCTTCGCGCCAGTCTTTCATCAATTTTCCTGAAAACTCCGCCGTGGCCAGTGCCTCGGGGAAGGTGTAGAGCATCACTTTGCTTGCTTCTGTCTGAAGTTCCAGTGCGATCAGTACTTTTTCGTCTGCACCATTGGTACCCCAAATGACAATCCTGTTCTTCATTTCAAACTGTTACTTGTTAAATCGTTGTTCCAAAACACAAAAAGGGAGGATTCGGTCTGTTTATCTGACAGAACCGGCATCCGGATAATTTGACCCTGCAAAATTACGCAGGAGAACTGGTCTTTTTTAATTTTAGTTTCAAAATGCCTTGTGAAATGAGATATTCCGCAATTTGAACAGCATTTGTAGCCGCCCCTTTGCGCAAATTATCGCTCACAACCCACATATTGAGGGTATTTGGCTGGCTTTCGTCGCGGCGCAGGCGACCAACGAACACATCATCTTTATCGTGTGCCATGAGCGGCATGGGATAAAGCAGGGCCGACGGATCGTCCTGAAGTACCACGCCAGGAGCAGCCGCGAGAAGATTGCGTACCTCGCTCAGATCAAAATCGTGTTCGAATTCGACGTTCACCGACTCGGAGTGGCCGCCGATTACGGGTACACGCACCGTGGTGGCTGTCACCCGGATTGTGTCGTCGCCCATTATTTTTTTGGTCTCGTTGACCATCTTCATCTCTTCTTTCGTGTAGCCGTTATCAGTGAACACGTCTATATGGGGCAACAGGTTCAGATCAATCTGGTACGGGTACGCGCGATCGCCCGATTTCCCTTTCCGCTCGTTCATCAGCTGGCTGACAGCTTTGACGCCGGTGCCCGTAACACTCTGGTAAGTACTTACCACAATACGTTTGATGCGGTATTTGTCGTGCAGGGGCTTCAGAGCCACCACCATCTGGATAGTGGAGCAGTTCGGATTGGCAATAATTTTGTCCTTTTTGGTCAGTACGCCGGCATTCACTTCAGGTACCACCAGTTTCTTGTCGGGATCCATACGCCAGGCGGAGGAGTTGTCTATTACAACAGTGCCTTTTTCGGCGAAACGCGGTGCCCATTCCTTGGAAATACTGCCGCCGGCAGAGAAGATTGCCACATCAGGTTTTTTGCCCACAGCGGCATCCAGACTGATAATCTTATGTCTTTTCCCGGCAAATTTGATGGTTTTACCCACCGAACGTTCGCTTGCCACCGGAAAAAGTTTTGTAATAGGGAAATTGCGCTCCTCGAGCACCTGCAACATCTTGGTTCCAACCAGTCCGGTTGCACCGACTACTGCTACTTTCATTGCTTGTTGACCGCCCGACAGGCGTATTTTCAGGTTAAATCATTCTTTTATGCCAGCTTTTGCTGAAGGGGAGCAGCCAGTTATCCTGCAGTTCCCGCTTGTTCTGAACCAGGGTATTCACCATCAGGGTATCATCGCCTATCAGTTGACCGGTGCGGGCTTCATTCAGGCCCCGGCGGTCGGCAGTATGCAGCACGCCATTTTCATCCAGCCATCCGAACTGCATTCTTTCGAAAAAATCGGCTCCGACAGCATGTCCGAGGTCTTCCAGAAAGTGCACCGACTTGTCAATCGAGCAACCGCTGGCACCAGCCCCCGTTTCATCCACCATTAAAACAATATAACGACCTTCCACCACTTCGGCCACTGCTTTTAACCGGAGGTTGTGGGCCGTCCACTGCCGACAGAAACTTTCGAGTGCCTGACTTACCCGGCTACATTCGTCGGCGCCGAGCGTTCTGTTGCTCTGATAAACCCATACGCGGGAATCGGGCGAGTAGTCCTGAAGACTGGCTATTGAAGGTGTTACAGACATGGCTCCTGTTGAAAATGGCTGCAAATATATGGGAAACTAACCTACTCAGAGGCGGGAAAGTATCATTTCGGAGAGGTCATAAACGGGAATATGTTCATTTTTTTCGCGTGCCTTGAGTCCGTCCTGCAACATGGTGATACAAAACGGGCAGTTGGCCGCCACAGCATCAGGGTTGGTGAGCAGGGCTTCATCAGCTCTTTCCATGTTGATGCGTTTGTCGCCGGGTTCATCTTCCTTCCACATCTGGGCGCCGCCTGCGCCGCAGCACAGGCCGTTGGTGCGCGAGCGTTTCATTTCCACAAGGTCCACATCGAGTGCTTCCAGCAATGCCCGGGGAGCCTCGTACACGCCATTTACCCGACCCATGTAGCAGGAGTCGTGGTACGTTATGCGTTTGCCTTTGAATTCACCACCCTCTTTCAGTTTCAACCGTCCGGAGGCAATCAGTTCATTGAGGAGTTGTGTATGGTGCACCACCTCGTAGTTGCCTCCCAGCTGCGGATATTCGTTTTTCAGGGTATTGAAGCAGTGCGGACAGGCGGCTACAATTTTCTGAACCCCGTACATATTAAGGGTTTCAATATTCATGGCTGCCGTCATCTGGAACAGAAACTCATTACCCGCCCGCCGTGCCGGATCGCCGGAACAGCGTTCTTCCTGTCCCAGAATGGCATAGGCCACTCCGGCGTGTTCGAGAATCTCACACAGCGCGCGCGTGACCTTCTGCGCACGGGCGTCGTAACTGCCTGCGCAGCCTACCCAGAAGAGTATCTCTGGACTGCGGCCTTCGGCCTGAAATTCGGCAATGGTTTTAACTGTCATGGGACGAAATAGATTAGTCCCGCAAAATTACATATTATCCGGCAACTGCCCCATCGGCCAAACCCATTATCTTCGCACCTCCATTTCAATATTCTGACGTGCCACATATCCACACCCTCGACCTTTTGTTCCTCGAACTGGAACACGCCATCGCTGTTTTTGTGGTGGAAACAGCCAGTGGCCCCGTTCTCATCGAATGCGGTCCGGCCTCTACCCTGCCCCATCTCGAAGAAGCGCTCGCCGCCCGCAACATGAAACTGTCCGATTTCAGCCGGGTTTTCCTTTCGCACATACACTTCGACCACGCCGGTGCCGCCTGGGCCTTTGCGGAGAAGGGGGCTACTATTTATGTACACCCGAAGGGACTTCCGCACCTGGCAGCACCCGAAAAACTGTACAATTCAGCCCGGATGATTTACGGCGACGATATGGACCGGCTCTGGGGTGAAATGCGGCCTGTACCGGAAAATCAGTTGTATGCGCCCGAACACGGAGAAACGATGGAGTACGGCGGCGTTTCCTTTACAGCCTGGTACACGCCCGGCCACGCCGTACACCACATAGTGTGGGAGGTCACCGATGCCTCCGGAGAATCCGTGGTGTTCACCGGTGATGTGGCGGGTGTGAAAATCGGTAACGGCCCGGTTATGCCTCCCTGCCCGCCACCGGATATCCATATCGAGGACTGGCAGGCATCCATACAGCTGCTCCGGGAGCTGAAAACAGAGCGCCTGTTTCTGACACATTACGACGAAATTACCGACAAACAGTCGCACCTCGATGCGCTGGAGCGTCGTCTGCTCTCCTGGGCAGCCTGGATGAAGCCCTGGTTTGATCAGCATACACCTCCGGCAGAGATTGTACCCCTGTTTCAGGAATTTGTGAAATCAGACCTGCGCGAGAACGGCGTAAAGGAATCCGACATGGCCCGCTACGAGGCTGCCAACCCGGCTTTCATGTCGGTGGCCGGCCTGCTGCGCTACTGGAAGAAAAAAACAGGCGTATGAGCCTGAAACCGATGACAACAAAAGAAATATTTGAAAAAACAGACGGGCAGTACGTCATAATCATCGGAGATGTGATGATTGATCGCTACCTCACAGGCAGCGTAAACCGCATTTCGCCCGAGGCACCAGTCCCGGTAGTGCTGCACCAGTCAACCGACAACCGCCTGGGGGGCGCAGCCAATGTGGCGCTGAACATACAGGCGCTGGGAGCCATACCCTTGCTGTGCGGTTTTGCCGGAAATGATACCGACGGCAGGCTACTCACGGAAGAACTGCTGACAAAACCCGGACTCGTCAGCGAAGGCATATGCGTTTCATCCGAACGGCGTACGACAGTCAAGACACGCATCCTTGGCAACTCCCAGCAGATGCTCCGGATAGACAGTGAAGACACCCATGAACTGAGTCCGCAGGAAGCTGACATGCTGCTCACCCGCGTGCGCGCGCTGCTCACGCGCTACCCTGTGCGCGCAATGATTCTGCAAGACTACAACAAGGGCGTGCTCACGGAGCAAACAATAGCTGAAACCATAAAAATAGCGAAAGAAAAAGGTGTTTTTGTGGCAGTTGATCCCAAAAAACAGCATTTTCTTTCGTACAAAGAGGTTGATTTATTCAAGCCCAATCTGAAGGAAATACGGGAAAGCGCGCCGTTTCCGGTTTATCCCACCCTTGAGTCCCTTGAACAGGCAGCTCGCTTTCTGGAGGAGAAGTTGAACAACCGGTATACTATGCTGACCCTTTCGGAGCACGGGTTGTACCTGAAGGGCGAAGGTCCGGGAGCGCTCTACCCCACTGTACCCAGAAAAATAGCCGACGTCAGCGGTGCAGGCGATACAGTTATCAGTATCGCCGCCCTGTGCCTGTCGGTGGGGATAGACGAATCAACCGTCGCCAGGTTGTCCAATCTGGCTGGCGGTCAGGTTTGCGAGATTCCGGGGGTGGTACCGGTGGACCGGACCGTGCTGGAGCGGGAGAGCTCAGAGTTAACCGCAAAGTAGTGCAAAGTAACTCTCTGCGTAACTCTGCGTTGTACTCTGCGCAACTCTGCGGTTAAATAAATCTGCTTCGTTTGGTTCGTGCCGCACGAAAAAGGAAAGCGGTATAATTGCCGGCACAGCCGATAATTATACCGCTTTTTTTAAACAAATCAGGTTATTCCGACGAAGGATAAATATCACTTCGCCTTCATCTTCTCCCGAAGATCCTTCACATAATCAACCGTTACATCGAAAAGATTGGAGACTTCTTCGTCCGGCATATCGGGCATTTTAAGCAGAAAGGTACCGATAGTGAGAATCCGGGCCTTCTCTATGCCCAGAGCTATACCCTCTTCTCTACCCTCTTCTCGGCCCTTTGCCATGATCTCATCCACATTATCAATGCGTTCAAGCATACGCCGGAAATTCTCGGCGGTGAAGATTTCCTTGAGATGATCTTTTGTCAGAACTTCGTTTTCGTTTACCATGGGT
>JBEGNB010000111.1:0-17214 GCA_041182785.1 Bacteroidota bacterium | reverse complement strand
TGGCAGCCTGTTCCGAATAATGTCAGCAAAACGAAAAAAGGTACTGGTAGCGCCGCTTAACTGGGGCCTCGGACATGTTTCCCGCTGCGTTCCTGTTATCCGGGCACTCGAAGATTCGGGTGCCGAGGTGTTCCTTGCGTCTGATGGTGTGGCCATGGGCCTGATGCAGGCAGAATTTCCACATCTGCCCTATATTGTGCTTCCCTCTTACGGTATTCGATATCACAGTAGTAACATGGTGCTGAATATCGCCCGGCAGCTGCCACGCATTTTATACGCTGCAGCTGCTGAGCACCGCGAAACCGACAGGATTGTTCGCAAATACGCTATTCAGGGTATTATTTCCGACAACAGATATGGCTGTTTTCATCGCCTCACCCGTAATGTGCTTATTACCCATCAACTGAATCTGCGCATCCCTGGCAAACCCCTCGAGTATATTGCCAATCAATTGCTCAGGCTTGCCCTCAGGCCGTTCGACGATATCTGGGTGCCCGACACAGACAGCCAGGATGGTCTCTCCGGTGCCCTGTCTCACCCGCCGGCTGGATTTAACAATACAAGTTATATAGGAATTCTCTCCCGCGCCACACAGGCGCCCGCGCACGAAGAACCGGAATATGATGCTGCGGTGATTTTGTCGGGACCCGAGCCACAGCGCACCCTGCTCGAACAATTGTTACTCAATCAGGCCTCCCGCCTCCCTTACAGATTTATGTTTGTGCAGGGGAAAACCGGAGCAAAGACACATTCCAGGCCCTCGGAAAACATCAGTATGGTTTCTTACATGACAGGGACAGAATTGAACAAACTGTATGCCACCAGTCAGTTTGTGGTGTGCAGATCGGGTTACAGCAGTCTGATGGATCTGGCTGCAAGCGGCAAGAAAGGGGTACTCGTTCCCACCCCGGGTCAGACAGAGCAGGAGTATCTGGCCAGGTATCTTTCGGAGAGCAATCGCTTTGTTGCACAGGAACAGTCCCGGATTGATCTCGGGGCCGCCTTGCAGACTGTCGGACAAACTGCAGGACTGAGCGGTACAGCACTGAGGCTGAACGACTTTACACCGCAGTTGAACACCTGGCTCAATACACTTGGTGAGAAATAAGGCCTCTGCCGAAGAGGCGTTACAATAAATTATCGCCAGGGACACCCTAGTCGCGGATGATTACCTCGGTAGCACCGTACCCGTATTTATGGTGGTATTCGTTTTTGAATTTTTTCACATGCGGATTACCCCGGAGGCTGTCGGCGATAGCCTCTTTCAGTTTGCCCTCTCCCACGCCGTGAATAACAAACACCCGGTTGGCACCCACTCGTACTGCCCGGTCAATGAAACGGTGAAAATGCTGCATTTGGATACGCAGAATCTCGCCCTTGTCGAGGCGGGCATATCCGTTCATCAGCGCCTGAATATGCAGGTCAATTTCGGGCTCGAAATGTGCAAAATCTTCCGGATCGAACGCCTTGTGCGGGCGAGCGTTGGTATTACCTGCTGACCTGGTTTTACTACGGTTCTGGAGTGTATATGATTTCAGATCCTGATCTGACGTCGCCGGTTTGGCTTCAAAACTGCCCATCAGCACGAAGTGATAAGCCATTACATTGATAATGGAGGCTGTCTGGAAGCTGTTGAAAAACTGCTTTGCCTTGATACGCAGGCCAGTTTCCAGGGGCGTGTCTGTACCTTCGGTCGTGATACGCCTTACACTGATGAATACCTCCGGGGCATCATTCAGGTCGTCGGACAGGAAGTCGCCGAGTTCGTATGCCGATGAGGCGGCAATCTTTTCATCGAGTATAATTACATCCCGGCTGGTGGTGAACAGGTCGAACTCCAGGAGAAAGTCGAAGGGTGTATCGTTAATCAGCCACACTTTATACCTGGAGACAGTTTCATCGCGACCGGGCATGGGCTCGAATGCCAACTGCAGGCCTTTGGGTTTAAGAATGTGGTACTGGCTTTTGACAATACGCCTGGCCGGAGGCTCCGGTTTTTTCTCCCGGGCAGATGCCCATGCAGGCGCGACGGAACTCAGTACGGTGTCGGCAACAATATCCTCTTCAAAGGCCGGAATAATGAAATCGGGGTCGTTATCGAGCCTGATTTCAACCATATCATCGCTCAGGCGACTGATGACAACACCGGTTTCGCCGGTAAAGCGCAGGCGGACTCTGGTGCCGGGGGGGAAATTATTTTTCAGCATATTTCAAAAGATTGCTACTTTTCGCAAACGTATTAAAAAAATTTTTAGCCAACATCCTGAATTTTGCGACATGAGCGGACAAGCATCATCCCGATACCTTTCAGTTGATTTTTACAGAGGGCTCACGATTGCTTTTATGATTATCGTGAACACCCCCGGTTCGTGGAAGCACGTCTATCCGCCGTTGCAGCATGCTGTGTGGCACGGATGTACGCCAACTGACCTGGTTTTCCCCTCATTCATGTTCATTATCGGCGTTTCCATGTGGTTTGCATTTGCGAGGTACGACCGAAAATGGACAACTGAAGCGAGGAACAAGGTACTGAAAAGAACGCTTCTCCTGTTTCTGATCGGGGTGTTTATGTACAAACTTCCTTTTTTCTGGCGCGACTGGGATACTGCAAGGATTCTCGGTGTGCCACAGCGACTGGCGCTGGGATACGGGCTGGCTTCGGTACTGGTACTTAATCTGGACCGAAAGAAACTGATATGGGCGTCGGCCGGATTACTCCTGCTGTACTGGGGTATCCTGAACTGGTTTGCCTATCCCGCCGGCAGCGATCCTTATCTGGCGGAGAGCAGTGCTGTACTCCGGCTTGATACCTGGCTGTTTGGTACATCACATCTGTATAACGGAGAAATCAATGGTGGGGTTCGCTACCCTTTTGATCCGGAGGGATTACTCAGTACCCTGCCTTCTGTAGTTACAGTAATTATGGGCTGGCTGTGCGGCGACTGGCTGGGACACCGAAAAAACAACAGGGAGAAGCTGGTTCGTGAACTGCTGATATTTGGTATCATCTGCGCAGTGACCGGACTGGTGTGGGATTTGTTTTTTCCTATCAATAAAAAACTCTGGACGAGTTCCTATGTTATGTACGCCGGAGGTATATCCATGATGTTGCTGGCGGCCAGTGTATGGCTCGTTGATGTGTTGAACTGGCGCAATGGTGCCGGTTTTTTCTTCACCTTCGGGGCCAATTCACTGTTCGCATACCTGCTTTCCGAGGTGCTGATTATTTTCTGGGACAGTATTTCCTGGGGAGCCGGAGATTCTGCCACCAACGTGAGAGACTGGATATTCAGTCATGTATTTTCACCCATTGACAGTGGAGAACTCGGTTCGTTCCTGTTTGCACTCAGCTATATGCTTCTTTGCTGGCTGATTTGTCGTTGGCTGTATGTGAAGAAGATTTTTATCAAGCTCTGATCTTTCATGCTACACACAAAAAACCTGCAATTCGCCTACAACAAGGATCTTTCATTCTCTTTTCCCGAATTGAAATGCAATGCTGGTGAATCGCTGCTCATTACCGGCAGGTCGGGATGCGGAAAAACAACGCTTCTGCACTTGCTGGCCGGTATCCTGCATCCTGCCTCCGGCGAAATAAGGATAGGCGATACATTGCTCAGCAGTCTGCGTGGTGCCGATGCCGATCGCTTCAGGGGAGAGTCTGTCGGGCTGGTGTACCAGCGACCGCACTTTATTGCGTCACTTACTGTGATGGATAACCTGCGATTGCCGGCCTTTTTCGGACGTAAACCTGTGGACGAGGGGGCTGTTACAACACTGGCAGAGCATCTGGGTATAGCACATACACTTCGTCAGTTACCCGACCGGCTGAGCGTGGGCGAGCAACAGCGCGTGAGTATTGCACGTGCGCTTGTGAATAATCCCCGACTTATTCTTGCCGACGAACCCACCAGCGCACTTGACGATGATAATTGCGCCTCGGTAATTGAGCTGCTGACGCGGCAGGCTGCCGAGCATAACGCAGCCCTGGTGATCGTTACGCACGACAGCAGGCTGAAATCGGTAGTGAAAAACCGGGTGGAACTATCGCTGCAGGGGCGTTAACCTCAAAACAGATTTGAAAGGATGTTACTGAAAATAATATACAGAAATCTGGCACACAAGCCACTGGGTGCAGCGCTGAGCGTTGCGCTGCTTGCGCTGAGTACCGGTATTATTTCCATGTTGCTGCTTCTGCAAACCCAGCTGGAGCAGAAATTTGAGCGTGATCTGAAAGATATAGATCTGGTGGTGGGAGCCAAGGGCAGTCCGCTCCAGCTGGTGCTTTCGGCCGTTTATCATGTAGATGCCCCCACGGGCAATATTCCAATGGAGGAGGTGGAAAAACTCCGGAAGATGCGCTCCATATCCGGTATTACTCCGCTGGCCTACGGCGATTCCTATCAGCGGTTCAGGATACTGGGTACCGATACGACTTTCATCAGCCGGTATGGCGGTAAATTAAGGTCCGGACACTTGTTCGGTCAGCCCCTGGAGGCAATAGCCGGGGCAACTGTTGCAGAAAACACCGGACTTCAGGTCGGTCAGACATTTTACAGCACACATGGCGACGCTGACGGTGGAGCGCAGCATGATCATGCGGGCTATGTGGTAACTGGAATTCTGGAGCGCAGTAACACCGTGCTTGATAACCTGTTGCTCACCGATATCTCCAGCGTGTGGAGTATTCACGAGGAGAGCCATGAGGAGCATGGCCACGACCACGAACAGGATACGGTACCCCGCGAAATCACGGCTGCACTGGTAAAAGCCCGTTCGGTTCACTCTGCCATGACACTTCCAATGATGATCAACGAGTCAACAGGCATGCAGGCGGCCAGTCCGGCCCTCGAAATAAACCGGCTGATGAAAATGCTCGGAATCGGTGTGACGGCTCTTCAGACGCTGGCCCTGGGTATCATGCTTATTTCGGGTTTCAGTGTGTTCATCGCGCTGTACAACCGTCTGCGGGAAAGAAAATACGAACTGGCTCTCATGCGTTCTATGGGATGCAGCCGTGCGAGGTTGTTCTGGATGTTGTTGTCGGAAGGCATGTTACTGGCCCTGACAGGCTTCATCGGCGGTCTCCTGCTGAGCAGGCTCGGGTTATGGATATTGAATACGAGTGCAGCCCGGGAATTTCACTTTGTGTTCCGGTATGAACCGGTACAGGCAGAGTTGTGGCTCCTGGCAATTACCGTCATGGTGGGTGCACTGGCAGCCCTTGTACCTGCTGTCAGTGCTTTCAGGATGAATCTGTCGCGTGCGCTCGCGGATGCGTAAACAATAATGCAATGAAAAAACACAATTACTACCTGCTACTGCTCTCCCTGATTGCCTTTCCGGGAGTCGGCAAACTGGATGCCCAGAATACCCAGCCCGTAAAGGTGTTGTGGTACACACTTTCGTCCATACCGCTGGATGGGGCATGGAAGCCGAATCAGGAGCCGCCATTTCCGTTGTTTACCGATCAGGTGAAACAGCTGGACGGGAAAGTGGTTTCTGTAGAGGGCTTTGCCATTCCGCTTGATCCGACTGGCAATCAGGTAACCTTGTCAGCAAACCCTTATTCAGCCTGCTTTTTTTGTGGAAAGGCAGGGCCGGCATCCATTATGACTGTACTGTTTACCACGCCTCAGAAGAGCCTGCATACCGATGATTATATCTATCTGACAGGTCGCATGCGCCTGAACTATGCAGATCCGTCGCAGCCGTACTATACGCTGGAGCATGCGGTGCTGACGGGGAAGAAATAGCGGGTGTATATTTTTTACATACCGAGCAGGATAATCTCCCGGTCTTCGATGTGGTGCACTTCGCGGCGGATTCGCTGCTCCCAGGGCAGTTCATCCGAGGTCTTTTTTTCGAAAAGAACCAGATAGCCTCGCTTTTGTCCGAGTTTATCCATGTAACGCGAGAGCTGCCGGAAGCCATCGGGTTCTGACCGACTGTTATGGATCATTTTGATTTCAACAGGAATAACCTGTCCACGCCAGAACACCATCAGGTCGGTACGACCGTTGCCCAGCGCCATTTCCCGCTCAATGCGACCGCCGCCATTGATTACGCGCTGCAAAAATGCCATTAGCAAGAGTTGGTGCCCGGCCTCCCGGTACTGGAAGCGTTCCAGCCATGATTCCGAATTCCAGCGATAAAAATCCACAAAAGCCTGCAGTAGTTTGTCCATATCCAGCGACCCGTCGGGATTAAGATACCAGGTTGTACGGGCGATGTCCTGGTCAATACCCTCCTGAAGCGGGGAATTCAGTATCCGGGTGATGATTTCCCGGTAAATCGGATTGGCAAACTGAACAGGTGCGGTGGGCGCTATTATTCCCAGATCCCGGCAATAGCGCAAGGCGTCATCAAAACCATCGAAAGAAGGAGCCTCTCCGGTGATAATACTGGTAACGATCGGGCGTACACGCGGGTCGTTGATTTTGTCAACCAGACTGTCCAGGTGCGTTTGCCGCTGTGCTATCAGGCGCTCTTTGGCAGTTTCCACCATGTCCGGAGTAATTTCCCGGGAGTGATCATCCTGCAATATTTCTGCTACAATCTCATTGGCCAGGGCGTTGGTGAGCCAGGGCTGTCCGCCCGAAAATTCGTACAGCTTTTCGAAAACTTCACCAGAAAACACCTGACCGGTGTCATGCGTGTGCTGATCCAGTAAATCACGGACTTCCTCCCTGGAGAATACGCCCAGAAGGAACGATTTTGCCTTGATGTTAAATGGCGACCCTGATCCAATAGACGGATTGTCGGCGCGTGCACGCGTGCGGTAGTCGCGAATATCGCGGAGCCCTACCAGCGCCACCGACTGCGGGAAATTGTCAGGTCGGGTCTGAAAGCCATCCCTCAACTGGCGGAGGGTGGATATAAGCACATCATCGTAAAGCGAGTCCACCTCATCGAGCAGGAGCACCAGCGGCTTGTCCAGCGCCCGGCACCAGTCGGTGAGATATTCTGAAAAAATCGCCGTACCTGGAGGATAACTGTCGGGGTTTGGCGGCATAAGGTTTGAAGAGATGAATAAACTTGCCGTTCGATAAAGGGCTCTGATAAATACTGTATTGGCAGCCTCCACCGAAATACCCGGATATCCGGCTGACTCCATGGAGCAAACCACGGATATGTACTTACCCTCGCGGTTGAGCCGGTAGGCCAGCTGGTGCAGCAGGGTTGTTTTACCCGTCTGCCGGGGTGCATGTATGACGAAGTACTGTGCGTTTTCAATCAGCCGACTGACGTCTCCGTACAGGTTCCTGAACGGATCCACCATGTAGTGTCGTTTCGGGTCGCAGAGCCCGGTTGTATTGAAAAAGCGTTTCATTGATACAAAGGTAAGGGAAATTATGCTCGAAATGGCTGATTAATCATTCCAGCTCATCAACAACAAAGGCCACCAATCTGATTAAAGATTGACGGCCTTTGGGGAAATGACATCGGTATCAGCGTCTGTTACCAGAATACGATATACAGTGCGGCCAGGATGCCGGTTATTGCCAGTGCACCGATAGCAAATGTCGGTGAGGTCTTGAACGATTCCGAATCGTTTACCATGGCCTTCGGGTTGTTTTTACTCTGCGGGTCGGCCAAGCTGATGAGCGTCATCAGACCGACCAGAATGAGGAATACCCAGCCCATCTGGTTCAGGAATGGTATTTCACCGTAGAACTTTTTGAAGAAAATACCGAGTGGAATAGTGGCCAGTGCAGCTACCAGGGCAGCGTTGGCAGTTGCGCGTTTCCAGAAGAATCCGAGCAGGAAAATAGCTACCACACCCGGAGAAATGAGGCCGGTAAACTCCTGGATAAACTGGAAACCCTGTTCCAGTCGTTGCAGTTGCGGTGCCACGAAAATGGCGATTACCATCGAAATGATAATGGCGTAACGGCCGATGAGCACCTGTTTTTCTTCGCCTGCCTCTTTGTTGAAGTATTTTTTATAAATATCCAGCGTGAAGATGGTGGCGATAGAGTTGGCTTTGCCGGCAAGAGAGGCCACGATAGCAGCCGTCAGGGCGGCAAAGGAGAGTCCTTTCAGTCCGGGTCCGAGCAGATTCAGCAGCACGGGATAGGCCTTGTCGGGCTTTACAGTGCCCGTGGCATCTACCATTTCCTCCTGAAACATACCCTGTTGATAGAGCACATACGCTGCAATACCCGGGAGTACTACAATAATGGGCATGAGTAACTTCAAAAATGCAGCAAACAGGAGTCCCGAGCGGGCTGTTTCCAGGTTGGCTCCGAGTGCCCGCTGGGTGATATACTGGTTGCAGCCCCAGTAGTTCAGGTTGGCAATCCACATGGCGCCGAACAGAACCGTGAGGCCGGGAAGATCTTTATAGTACTTGTTGGACTCGTCAAAAATCATGTGGAAGTGATCGGGGGCCTGCTCGCGCAGGAGCCCGAGCCCGGCCATGGCACCTGAAACACCATTCTGGTCAGCAACCAGATTGAGTGCCAGGTATGTAGTAGCCAGACCGCCGAGTACCAGAATAATCACCTGTATGACATCGGTATAGCCAATAACCTTCATGCCACCGAGCGTGATGATGATGGCAAAAACCGCCAGAAACCATGCACACGCGGTGAAGCTGAATCCGGAAATGGTGGAAACAGCGATGGCACCGAGGTAAAGAATGGAGGTCAGGTTGACAAAGATATACACCAGAAGCCAGAATACCGCCATCATGGTAGCCACGAGCGGACTGTATCGCTTCTCCAGAAACTGGGGCATGGTGTATATTTTATTTTTGATGTAGCCCGGCATGAAGAATACAGCCACTACAATAAGGGTAAGGGCCGCCATCCATTCATACGAGGCGATAGCCAGACCCATGGCAAAACCGGAGCCCGACATGCCCACGAATTGCTCCGCACTGATGTTGGATGCGATAAGTGATGAGCCAATGGCCCACCAGGTGAGGGAGCCCTCTGCCAGAAAGAAATCGCTGGCACTGGCATTTGGATTCTTCTTGCGCTGGTAAATCCAGTAGCCGTATCCTGCAACAATCAGAAAATAGATGAGGAAGACAACATAGTCAAGCGTTTGTAACTCTTTTCCCATAATGGTGAATTCAGAACGTGGTGGCTGTTAACGATTGTTTTGACAAAAAAAAGTTTACGGGTTGGTTAGGCCGCCCAAATATATGACAGGAATCATACAATGCAATCTATTTTAAAGGTAAACCCGCTTATATAGTAGTGTAGTGCCCCAAAACGCCACCTCGAATTTTTTTTTACAATCTTGAGCGCAAAAGTATTGCGCTGTATCAGAAAAAACCCTTTTCTTTGCAGCCCGTTTTAAACGGTTTCAAAAAGGTTTCCTGGCCGAGCGGTTAGGCACAGCTCTGCAAAAGCTGCTACAGCGGTTCGAATCCGCTGGAAACCTCAGAGAAAAGCCCGCCGCAACTGACTCCGTGCCGTTGCGGCGTTTTTTTTGTCAAAATGTAACTCCTCAGTCTGCCTGTCGGTTCCGGCCTTTGACTGACCGTCCGGTTTCTTTCAAAAAATACCTGTTATGGAAACCCTGCTCCAGGAAAAGCTTCTGTCAGTAGGCTCATGGTCGCTCACTGTAGCCATGATACTCGGTCTGCTGGTTACCTGGATTCTGACAGAACTTCTTGTCGCAGCACTGCGGAAGGGTATTCACCGGCAAAGCCGCCTCCTGAATCTGCCCGATACAGGCAGACGCCACTCTGTTTACCTCATTGCCAAGTATATTATCTGGACTATCTCTGCGGGTATCATGCTGGAAATCGTGGGTATTCACGTGACGGTATTGCTGGCTGGCTCTGCCGCGCTGCTGGTGGGTCTCGGACTGGGTATTCAACAGATTTTCCGCGACATAGTGTCGGGTATTATCCTCTTGTTCGAAGGTACGGTGGAAATCGGAGATATCCTTCAGCTCGATAATACGGTGGCCGAGGTGGTGGAAATCAATCTGAGAACTTCAAAACTGCTTACCCGGGATGGCAAAACGCTGATCGTTCCCAACCACCGGTTCATCACGGAAAATCTGGTGAACTGGTCGCACGGCAACAGGCAGCCCACCCGCTTTACCATGACCGCCGAAACATCCCTGGAGGTGGATGCTGCTGAAGCACTCGGCAACCTGCTCATTTTTGCCACCGATCATCCCGATATTCTGAAAGATATACCTGAACGGATGCCTAAAGCCCGGCTCCGGGAAATGACGCACGAAAAGCTCACATTCGATCTGCATTTCTGGACTTACGAAAAAATGGAAGCAGACCGTATTGCCGCAGATATCCGTATCCGTTTCAGGGAATCAATTATTCATTAAACCACCCTTGACTATTCCTTTCAGCGAAATACAACCCAATATGTTGCAATTCACACACAAACTGCCCGCCCACGAAACCAGTGCCATTGAGCCCCAGGTGACCAGTGCCGCTCAACTGCTCGAAAGCCGCAAGGGCCCCGGAAATGATTTTCTCGGATGGCTCGACCTCCCCACCCGATATGACAGGGAGGAATACCGGCGTATCAAGGCTGCCGCGAAGAAGATTCGCAAGGAAAGCGAAGTGCTGGTGGTGGTTGGTATCGGTGGATCTTACCTCGGCGCCAAGGCTGTTATTGAATTTTGTAACCCTACACCAGCCATTCCGTTCAGGGGGGGGCGCAAAAAACACTTTGATGTGGTATTTGTCGGCACCAATCTCAGTGGCCCCTATCATGCCCAGGTGCTTGATGCCATCGGCGACCGCGATTTTTCTGTGAATGTCATTTCCAAGTCCGGTACCACGACCGAACCTGCCATTGCCTTCCGGCTTTTCAGACAGCGCCTGGAGGAAAAATACGGAAAGGAAGGGGCTCGGAGCAGGATATATGCAACTACCGACCAGTCAAAGGGCGCGCTTAAAAATCTGGCAACGCAGGAGGGTTACGAAACGTTCGTGGTGCCTGATAATGTGGGTGGCCGCTTCTCCGTTCTCACTGCAGTGGGTCTCCTGCCCGTTGCCGCAGCCGGTATTGATATTGATGCTCTCCTGCGCGGTGCCGCCGACGGGGTAAAAATGTTCAAGAAGCCTTTTGCTGAAAATGCCTGCCTGCAGTACGCCGGTGTGCGAAATATTCTCCACAGAAAGGGTAAGGATATTGAACTCCTGGTGAACTACGAGCCCCGCTGTCATTATATCGCCGAATGGTGGAAGCAGCTGTACGGCGAAAGCGAGGGCAAAGACGGCAAAGGTATTTTCCCGGCATCTGTCAGCTTCACGGCCGACCTGCATTCCATGGGACAGTATATTCAGGATGGCCGCCGCTCACTTTTCGAAACAGTACTTGAAATCGGTGCGCCTGAACGGGATCTTGAGGTCGTGAGTACGGAGGATAACCTCGACGGACTGAACTATCTCGCGGGTAAAACGATGGATTATGTGAATAAAAAGGCTGCGGAAGGTACGCGTATGGCTCACGAAGAGGGTGGCGTACCCAATCTGACGATTCACCTCCCTGAGGCAACACCCTATTACTTGGGTCAATTGCTGTTTTTCTTTGAGAAGGCCTGCGCTGTGAGTGGCTACATGCTGGGAGTTAATCCGTTCGATCAGCCCGGTGTGGAAGCGTACAAGAAAAATATGTTCGCACTGCTCGGCAAGAAATAGACTCACCTGACTACGGTGACGTCTCCTTTGCGGCTCAGAATGCGTCCATCAAGCATTTCCACTTCCACATACCAAACGAATACCCCCGGATCTACGGGTTTTCCTTTCGCCGTTCCATCCCAGCCACTTTCCGGTTGGCCGGGATGGAAATTGGCGCGCTCAAACACCAGCGTGCCCCACCGGTCGTATACACGCAACAGGCGTACACCTGAAACGCCGTTACCTCCGAAAATAGTGAACCAGCCATTTTCTCCGCTCTCCGGTTTTATCACATTCGGTACGTAAAATTCATTGCTGAATACCGTGATACTGCGCTTGTCTTCAGCTTGACAGCCCTTTTCATCCACTATTTTTACAGTGAATAAGGTAGGTACATCCGGGTAAACTGTCTGGGTTAGTGATAAAGGAACGTACTCAAACTGCTCCGGAAGCCAGTGTATTTCACTCAGCGGCCAGTCCGGGGGCACAGGAATTGCCTGCAGGGTTACCGGCTGTCCCAGTTCAATCGCGGTATCACTCAGGGTGAGTGCTACCGACAACTCAACCGGTGTATCCAGCGTAACCGATGAATTCCAGAAACAACCGAAATCGTCGCGGATACGCAGCGTATAATTACCCGGGACAAGCCCCGTGTAATCCAATTGAGTGCTATAGGGCTGGCTTCCAATCGAATAGTAATAGGGTGGATGTCCGCCTGTGACGTTTACAAAGCGTATTGCGCCGTTCCGGTCGCCAAAGCACTTCACGGGTTCTGTTGTTATCGCTGCATTGACGGGCGGATCGCGGAATACCAGTATGGAATCGGAAGAAATACAACCGTTGTTTGTGTTTACCACCGTATGCCTGTACAGTCCTGATACAGGAATCGGGATGACAACGGCCTGTGTATCCAGTGCTACCGAGCCCTGCTGAAACAACTGCCAGCGATGGAGGTACTGGTTTCCAGATGATGAAGCGGATGCGTCCAGCACGGTAGTGAAATCATTGCATCCCACCTGAAGTTGTGCCGGGCCCGCTTCTGCAACGGGAGGTATGGTATCTGAGCCAACGGTAATCTGAATGTCGGTGCTGCAACCAAAACTGTTTGTTGCCGTAACGGAATAATTTCCCGGAACAGAAACGGTGTGAGCGGGAGAATCCGGCAGTGTACCTCCCGGTGCCGACCAGTTGTAGTGAAGATCCTGCTGGTTGGCCGTAACCCCGATTGGTACCACGGGTGCAGTACAGGTAATAACACCCGTCTGTATACCGAGAACAGGGTACAGGTCTGCTGCCGCGACAGTTGTTTGTCCGGTAATCGTACACCCGTTCGCATCGGTAACTGTAACACCGTAATTTCCTGCAGACAGCCCGTTTAGTGTGCCTGTTGTCTGGCCGTTGGTCCACAGGAACGAAAGCGGGGGAGAACCACCTCCCGCCAGTGCAGTTATTGCAGCATCGGCCTGCTGGCAGGTATCGCTGGTAGCCGTTGTGGCAAGATTCAGCGCAGGAGGCTCACTCACTGGAAAGGAGGCCTGAAAAGTGCACTGCCTGGAGTCGGTGAGTGTAACCGAGTACGTACCTGCGCCCGCGCCTGCCAGGCTGCCGGTTTGTGCGCCATTTGACCACAGAAACTGATACGGGGGTGTACCACCAGTAAAGATGGTATTAATGGCTCCTGTTTGTTGGCTGTAGCAGGCTACATCGGTAATTGCCGTATCTGTGAGTACGATCGGTAGTGGTTCGTCAATCAGGAAAGTTGTGGTGAGGGTACACTGGTTGGCATCAGTGAGGGTCACGCTGTATGTGCCTGCATCCGCGCCCGCGAGATCTTCCGTTTGCTGCCCGTTGGACCACAAGTATTTATATGGTGCAGTGCCGCCCGAAAATGACAGGTTTACGCTGCCATCCTGGAGTCCGGCGCATGAAACCGGGGTGACTGCTGCGAAATCTGTCTGTAGAGGTGCCGGTTCGGTAATCTGGAACGAAAGATTTTCGGAACATATTCCTCCTGCATACAGAATGGCCACATCGTACTGTCCTGGCTGAAGGCCTGATATATTGCCGGTGGTGGCACCGTCAGACCACAGGAAGGAGATAGTCGGGGTGCCACCGCTGATATTCAGCGTAACAGATCCGTCGGTGGCTCCTGCACAGGAAATATCTTCATGCGTAGCGGACAAGGCCGGCGCAATATTTTGAAGAACTTCTGCAGAGTCAACCAGAGTACAACCATT
The DNA here is from genome assembly GCA_041182785.1 of Bacteroidota bacterium. Classification (GTDB taxonomy): domain Bacteria; phylum Bacteroidota; class Bacteroidia; order Chitinophagales; family Saprospiraceae; genus M3007. The sequence continues at coordinate 3,363 of JBEGNB010000111.1, read as the reverse complement.
GGCATCCGTCAGCGTCAGCGGGTAAACTCCGGCCGGGAGATTGTTGATCTGGTTGGTTGTGGCGCCATTTGACCATACAAAAGTATAGGGAGGGGTGCCTTGAAAGGCGCCCGTAAAAACAGCTGTTCCGTTGCTTTCTCCCGGGCATGCGTGGATTGCAGCGGTACCCAAAGAGGAGAGTTCGGTTGGTTCAGGAAGGAAAATCTGGTGAATACGCATGCAGCCGCTGGCATCGGATACGGTTACTCCGTACCCGCCGGTGGTAGCGGCAGTGATTTCACTGGTGGTATTTCCGTTACTCCAAAGATAGGAATAGGGCGGTTCTCCGATCAGGAAATTCAGTCGCAGATGTCCCGCGCCACCATGACAAAGCACAGGAGAAACAATTTCCAGTTCTGTTTGCAGGTTACCACCACCCTCCACCCAGGAAGAGCCGGTGGTGGTACATCCCTTTGCATTGGTAACGGTTACGGTGTAGAATCCGTCGGGCAACCCGAAAACGGATGCAACTGTTGCACCGGATGACCATTTGTATGAGAGTGGAGGAAATATTGTGGTAGCACTGGCCAGTATGGCTGACGGAAAACCATCGCAGTTGCCGTTCAGGGTGTCAATACTGACTGCAGGACTATCGTATAACTGCATCCGTATGGTATCGCGGAGGATGAGTCCGCACTGGTCGGTTGCCTCCACCCAGTAAATTCCCGGTATTGATGCGGTGAAAAACTGCCCTGAAGTGTTGTTGTTCCATTCGTAGGAAACGAAACCTGCGCCGGCGTCGAGCAGTATGGCTGTGTCTCTGCAGGCGCCCTGGTCGGGGCCGAGACCTGAAAAATCGGGTAGTACAGGCATCTGGAATGAGAACAGATTATTCAGCCAGTTACATTCCAGATTGAAGTTGAGAGGGGTCTGTGTACTGAGCGACAGTGGAGTAGCATTGGTACTGTCGGCATTAATAACGCCGAAAATCTCCCCGTTGGCCCTGGGAAGTGTGATGTATTGAATAATACAGGAATCGGTAGGAATGGAGTTTGGGATAAAGTGTACCCATCCGATCCGGTTAGTAGCAGATACAGCGGGGTTTCCCTCATAAAATGATATGGGGATACCGGCAGGCAGTACAGCATCGCCATTGTTGCATACCTGAAGAGCGAGAGTAACGTTCTCCTGCTCGCAATCCAGCGATAGTACCGAGGCTGTAGCATCGGGTGTCAGGAAATAAGTCTGATAATTGTCGTTGAGCAGCGGTCTTTGTGCGAGGTACTGGTTGAATGGCCTGTTTCCGGATCCCGGTGCGGGGTATTCGATGGTGTGGTCCGGTTGCTGTGCCGGTATTGACAGGTCGTCGTTGACGTTGGTGACAAAGTAGTTGAACTGATTCCAGATGTTACGGCAGGGAGCCCATGGGTATCCGTCAGATTTGAATACGTTCAGCCTGGCCTTGCCTCCCAGATATGCTGTAGAGCCTGATATGATCACCTCCGTTTCTCCATCGTTATCTGCATCGGCAACTACCGGATATTCATCTGCTGTACCGGAAAAACACGGGTGCTTGTACCAGTTTCTTTCATAATCAACGCCGGATGGCAGTGGTTCGGGCCCTCCGTACATAATCCTGAAGTTCTGTTCATCGCGGTACACTATTTCCGAAATTCCGTCGCCGTTGAAGTCATAGACAGAAGTGCCGGTCCAGCCCGACTGGTCGGAGGTAGGTAGTGCCCACCACCAGGGAGCCGTTGGATCCTGATCCGATGCATGGAGACTGAAACAGGTGAGGTTGATGGCACAGGTTGATATGATTTCAGGCAGGTCGGTGGCGAAACCGCTCTTTGTATCGTCATATACATTGGCAATACAGGGCATGCCTCCGCTGTTTATGACATTGATCGGATAGGGCAGAAAACGAATCAGACCATTTTTATTCCATATATATACCCCTGTTTCCGTGTTGGGGGTGAGCCTTCTGGAGGCTACAACCACATCGGTTATGCCATCGAGATCCATATCGGCTGCAGCGGTATAGCCATCGCCAAAAGCCATAGAAGGAGCCATCATCAGGTTCAGGTCCCTTTTTACCTTGATTTGAAACCCGTCCCCATCAGATGTGGTCAGGTCAATGGAGTAAATAACCGGTCCTGCAGCCAGTTCCAGTCCGGCACAGTCGGGGTCGCCATTACAATCGGCTACCGAAAGCAGGTCCACGGCGGTCGGGTTACAGGCCCCCTCCTGGTAGCTGGAGTAGTTGGCCCGGCCTCTGTTGACGGGGCCGTCTATCAGTTTGTCCAGCGTGGGTGCCGCCGGATTGGACAGGTTGAATGCGTAGATATCACTGCCTGCATATACTTCCGGTATTCCATCTCCGTTGAAATCGGCCAGGAGTGGTCGCTGGTCGGTATAGTCGAGCGCGCTGCTTGAGGTTACCCATAATTGCATGGGTTCGGCCGTTATTTCCGAATAGTTCTTGTAAACCCGTATTGTTCTGTCTTTGCAGGAAATCAGGAGTTCTGGGATGCCATCTTTGTCAATATCGCCAATGGTTGGACCGGGTACCGGGTAGGTGTCAAAGGAGGAGGGCAGCGTAAGGTATTTCGGTGTGGCAGCGTTTGAACCATCACCTCTGAAGAATATCAGTTTGCTGTCTCCTGTCAGCGAGCCACCTTCTCCGACAATTATTTCCGGTATGGAGTCTTCCTGCGGGTTCATATTGCCAACGGCTACTGTGGCAACGGATGAAATATCCGTGTTCCCGGACTGCCATGCCAGCCGCGCCGTAAACAGTGGAGGCAAGGAAGGTACTGTGCAGTCCTGTGCGGATGCGAGTGGTAAAAAGGCCGCCGATGCAGCGATGAAAAGACAAAAAAGGCGATGGTACACGACGCAGATGATTAAAGTGAAAATGTCGTTCAGGTTTTGACTACATAAGCAGGCTCTCGAATTCTTCCCGGGAGAGTTGTGGCGATTCGTCGGTGAACAGCCCTTCTCCGAGTTTCTTTTTGCGTTCCTGCAGCTGTCTGATTTTGTCTTCGATGGTATCGCGGGAGAGAAATCTGATAGCAGTGACGGGATTTTGCTGGCCTATCCTGTGCGCCCGCGCAATGGCCTGATCCTCTACAGCGGGGTTCCACCAGGGATCCAGAAGAAAAACATAATCTGCTGCAGTGAGGTTCAGACCAACGCCGCCAGCCTTTACGGTCATGAAAAATGCCTGAACGGTGTCATCCTGCTGGAAGCGTTCCACTGCTTTGGCCCTGTCGGCCTGCGAGGTGTCTCCTGTAAGCCAGGCATAAGCAAAACCCGCCTCTTCAAAAGCAGAACGGAACAGCTGAAGGTGTCGTTCAAAACTGCTGAAAAACAGCACTTTGT
>JBEGNB010000110.1:0-6201 GCA_041182785.1 Bacteroidota bacterium | reverse complement strand
ATACGTTCGAGTACATCGTCATGAAGAACAGGTACATATTCATGGACGGGATGAACACAGCCTGTGCCGATCCGCGCACTTCGTCGCCGTGGAAAGCTCCCAGTTCCAGGCTGGCCGTTGTGGCGTTGGCACCGTCAACCGACAGCATACCGATGAATGTGGAGCCATATTCATACTGCGAGGGGTTGACCGTCCAGAAAGAAGCCTGTTCGGGATTCTCCCCGCGGTCGGCGGGTTCTCCTCCCTTGAACTGGGTGTTTTCAGGATATGTCAGCGTGCCCGGGTTGGCGACCTTGATCTGGTAGCCCTTCGGTGCCTCCATGAATTTCAGATTTCCTATCCAGCCGTGTGGCGCGCCTATGTACTGGGCAAAGGCCTCCTGACTCTTGATGATATCGCCCACCGCAGCTGGCAAGGATCCGAGTGCGTCATTGACAGGCAGCGAGTAATTGGGGACGTAGCCGATCCAGTTCCAGCCCTGCACAACCGTTATGGGCAGCGTGTCGGGTGAGATCAGATTGCCAATCATTTTGAGCGTATCACGCACATCCGACTTGTAATTGTACATGGAAGTGTTATTCACTGCGGTCAGAGATCCGGCCCAGCCGGTTCCTGTAACATACGAAGAGAAAGCAGACTGCGATTTGATCAGGCCATCTTCGGGATACAGCAGGTAGGCCAGTGCGCTGTTGATGCTGTTATTCGGGAACTTCAGGTTGAACGAGATCCAGTTCCAGCCGATACCCAGCGGTATTCTGCGCAGAATATAGCTGTTGGTGTGTATCACCTGGGGCGAAGTCGGTGTACCGATTACCTGATCGGGAACGAAGTTAAAAGTTTCCTGTACGGATGCATAGACCAGACAGGACTGGGCATCCCATACCAGCAATTCGATCGGAGCCTGCAGGTCACTGGAAGTTCCGTAAATGGTCAGGTAAGCCAGGTAGGAATTGAGCTGAGGCACATACTCCACATTGCAACGACCCCGCAGCTCATCGCCGATATAGGCGGCCACCATATCCTCGGGATCCACACTGAACTGGCCCTGAATATTCACCTTGAGTACCAGGTTCATGGTATTTTCGTACAAACCGGCGTTCAGATTCCATTTTGGTCTGTCGCACAGGACACGGGCACCAATTTTAAGGGGTTCCGAACCTCCCTTGATATATCCACCCACATGAATCGTTTTCAGCGTGTCAACACCGCTCCACGAACCGATTGCCAGGGTGGAATCCACAATAAACTGAATGGGTTTTATTTCGTTGGCAACGAGTACACCTGTATCGGGCACCACCCGCACCCACGGCAGACTGTTGATAATCTTGAAAGGCACGGTGGAGCCACTCCGGTTGTGAATACTGGCCGTCATCGTTTTGGTTTCATGTACATCCTTGGTCATTCCCACACTGTCTGTCAGCCAGGCCAGTTCGTTTCTGTCCACCTTGAATTCCCATGCCAGATAATCGCGTTTGTTTCCGGTTTTATCTTCAATGTCGTGGAGTTCGACGCGCAGGGTTTTGTTTTCGATGAAGCGGTTGTCCACGTTGGGTACGATGATGAGTTTGTTTTCATAGCACGAAATAGTGGCATCAATCAGTGCATCAGTGACTGCATCATACAGTCCGACATTGTTCGGGTTCATCTGATCGGCCTGAATCAGGTTGCAGTTGATCAGCTTGTTGAAACTGCAGGATATTTCATCGCCGTTGGAGAAAACCCCGTCGGCCGGCTCGGGAGTTCCGAGCAGGGAGGGTGGTTCGCGGTCAATGCGGATTGGTATGTAGTAAGAAGTACCCTCCATTCCTGCAGCCGCTCCGGTACATACAGAAATCGCGCGCAGCTCATAGTTTCCATCCTCCAGCCCGGCTGTTTCCCATTTGAAAGTCGTAGAGATCGGACCAAGTGTGTCCGGTTTTGGACTTCCTGTCCATGTCAGGTATGCATTATTTTTAGTATTCCATCTTTCATGCGGATTGGAGGCGGTGAAGTTCGAAGGTGCGAGTATGTTCGTCCATATTCCGTTGCCGTCTGCCTTTCGGTACTGAACACGGATTGCCTGGAAACTCGGGTCAATCAGACTGTAGTTATTGACAATGATATTCCTGACAGTGGAATTCACGGGGGTAAGAGCCGGATCTTCACTCAAAATAACATAATTATCGCGAGGATAATCAATATCTACTTCGCTGCACGGGCGCACAAAAGATACACTGATATCAATTGGAGCAGCTGCCAGCGTATCCAGGTAGGTGAAACCAGGACTCACAGACATGTCAGTTAATCCGAGTACTGTTGCTCTTTCCGATTCGCAGCCAGATGCAAACGTTATAACCAGATCATAATCATATTCCACCGGCCCTCTTTCAACCGTCAGTGTGACAGGAAGAGCGGGTGTTGGATCCAGCAGATACTCCATATCTGTGTTCAAAACAGCACCATTCAGCTTGATAATAGCGCCATCAGGATTGTCATCCGCGTTGGCATTGGCCGAAAGATAGTATGGTCTGGCCTCATAAGTCTGGCTGTTATTACCCAGATTGAACCTGAATATGGCCGCCTCTTTGGACGGGATATTGATGGCCTGTAACGGGTACCCTGCAACAGGTTGAATGGATGGCCTGTCGCGGGAAGCTGTTCCGGGTTCGTGCGGGCAGGATGACTGGCCGGACTTTACTTTGAATACCGGTCCGTTAAAAACAGGATCATCCAGAATATCCACACTGAAAGCATCACCGGGATCATCGTCGGATAAAGAGTAACCAATTGTAGTTGATTTTGATTTTTGATTTGATTCTGTGTCTCCCCAGGTAGTGGTAAATCCAAGTTCAGGGCCGAATGTAGCACCTACCGTATTCAATAAGAATTTCCAATACAAAAAAGAATTAATCGCAATGGAGTTTGAAAACTCGTGCAGATCAAGCGTATCATTCGATTCACTGTACTCACTTTCATAGACAACCCCAGAATCAAATGACAAATTTTGCCTGAACGTAGCTGAGTCTTTCAGTTCTTCGTTCAGCTTAATCCACATTTTCCAGCTATCACGCGATTCCGTCATAATAGCAGCACTGTCTGCCTTACCTGACAGATTGTACTGGGTTGCCAGTAATTCCAGATATGGAATGAGGTATCTGATGATGTAATATTCAGAGTAGCGGAATCCTGTTGCTCCCCCTGGTTTAAACGAGATTACCTGATCATACATGATCACGCAATCGTTGACCTGAATGCGATCGGAGGTTCCAAAAATCATATTTTGGGCGACGCCGATATAAACGTCTCCGCCCTGTTCTCCTCCCACAATAAGGTCGGCGTCACTCGTACTTATTGTTTGGTTGAAAGTCATGCAACTCTGAAACTCATCCTGGCCGACCCTAGTCCTTGTGTAATTGGCATTAATTCCAAAATCAACACCAGATTCAACGACCACATCAGTAGTAGCACCGGGGAGGCCTACACTGGTTGTGACTTCAGGTGACCCGTCAATTTCAAAAACCAGTGCAGATGCATATTCATTGGAGCGAGAAAGAGAATATGTTTCACAAACCGACGAGTCTTTGGAAATATAGGCAAAACTGGCATCTCCCGGCGGATCACGCAAAATCATCATCGGACGCTCGGGCAAATAAGTAGTAAACCGATCTCCATTGGATCGGGTACCGCTTATTACGGCAATCTTGCTGGTGGAGCCCTTGCGGCCATCAGGCGTGGTACCTATCACCTGCATGGTTTTGTAGTAGGGGCTCACCGGGTTTGCATCACCTACGGTGAATTTGTAAGTTAGCGAGGTCTGGGGATGTGCGGTCCTGTTGACTGCACCGTTCTGCGTATAACTCCCATTCAGCATGGTATCCACCTCTATTTTGAGGAAAGGTGCTTCCGAACTGGGGTACCATGGCACCTGATCGAATGTTCCGCCAACTACGGTATCTCTGGTCCCTGCACCTATTCTGACACTGAACACACCCGAACTGTTGGTTGTAACCGCATGTACCTCGCGATAATAGGCATCTGCCGGGGCGGAGGTTGAAGAAGGCTGAAGGGTGGCACGTACACGAATGGGTTTATTTGCCAATGGCATGGAATTACCTCCCGTAACTGTGCCCGAACGGGTATATAATGCTGCCACCAGACTGGTGTCTTTTACCTCATCGGCGAAGCCGTTCACGAACCTGAGATCTGCCTCGTTTAAAACACAGGTACCACCCGGATACTGCTCCTGTACTCTTACTTTGATGGTCACATCGTCACCTTTTTCCAGTACTGTACTCGCATCAGAAGGTACCAGCGAGTACAGGTCTGAACCAATTGTTACTGTCTCGTTAGTGGTATTAATAGGATATTCACTGTAATCGTAATCTGTGCTGTTGAAGGTAACACTGTTGTTTACTATGGAGTATTCAATATTGTTATACAGCACTTTCAGTGTAGTATAGTTCACTGAAGAACCCAATGGCAGGGGAGGTTCCCATAACCTGACTTTGTTTGCTGTAAAATCGGCAAATGAGCCAACGGGTAAAACCGGATCCCAGTATTTCAGCTCGGGACAATCATCGGCCAATCCTTCATATATCTCCACCTCGGGATCAGGTGTGAGATACAAAAACTCAACGGCAGTGTCTTTTTTAGTGATATCCACTGTGATGGCACCCAGCGCCTGAATGGCATTTTTTATGTCATTGTTTTCGTGTGAAAACAAGCCTACACTCAATTGCCTGAATGGTGGAACATCTGTAAAGGTATAGGTGGTACCACTGGTCATCGTTCCATACCGTTCGAAACAGTCACTCTCTGCATTGCGTATCTGCAGAATAAGGCTGCCGTAATTTGTACCCAGATTGTCGCCAAGCGTACTGATCTTACAATCGCCACCCACCACCGAGACTTCAACATTTCGGGTGGTTATGTCGCTGAACAGAATTCCGGCAACGGGCGTGGAAACGTTGGTAACCTCAAAAAATGCCGGCGTAAAAAGGTGATCCTCATACTTTGGTACAAGCCTGAAAGATTGCCCGGGATCAGCGTCTAAAGTGAACTTGCCTGTTGAATCTGTGAGTACTTTCGGCGAAAAAGAAATTCCGTCATTGGTTATTTCGATACTGGAGACAAAACAGTCCGTGTTCTTGTACCTCACATAGCCCGTTACCGGTATGGTTGACTTGTCAATGAAATCAACCAGATCAACCGAAGTTACACTTGGATTGAGAGTCACCTGGCGCGTTACGGGTGAAAACTCGTGCGGTGTCGTTTCCTGCATGGCGGTAAAGGAAGACCAGACTGCACCGTGTACAGTACCTTTTTCGAGCAGCAGGGATCCGGTGCTGTTGACACTCATTCCTCCCCCTTCATTCAAAGAAAAATAGACTCTCAGTCCGTTCTCCGTAATTTGTCGTGTATTTTCATGGTGCGACTGAATTACCGGCTGGCTCAGCGTGGTATCATAAACGGCAAATTCGTCAATAAATCCACCGTAGGCATCTGTGAGTGTGCTTCCGTTGAATCGTCCACCCAGAATCCACGGCTGCGCAGCGTCTGACCAGTTGTCTGTTACACCCGTGAAAGTATGCGTGGCAGACAGCGTACCGTTTTTATACAGCGAAACTGTCCGGTTGGTTCCGGAACTGTCAATGGTCAGTGAAAGAAGTTGGTATCCTACTCCCAGTGTACCGAAGTTGTACTGATTTCCGTTCAGGTAGCATACCACATCATTATTGTTGCCATTCGGGACAAGGTTAATCCGAAATTCATTGCTCCCCCATTTCTTCTCCAAAAGAGTTTGTGTGCCGTCTGGCCCTGAACTGTTTACCCAAAGTTCAAGCGTGGATTTCGGGGTAAGAGAAAAGTCGGGCAAACTGACGTAATCTGATTCAGTGCGATGGAATCGGAGCGATCTGTTTGCATAAAAATCCTTGGACGGAGTGGCCAAAAACGTAGTACCGGTACCATAACTGACACCCTCTATCCTGTAGTATCCATTCTCGTTTGTCCTGGCTGCTGTCTTGACATTGGGTCGGTCTGAACTGAATTCTGCCCCGCAAAAGTTTATTTTTTGCCTGTTCATAATATCAAAGGAACCTTCACCCTGCTCCTCGTCAAACTTCCAGTAATAAGCAAGACCGGGTGTGAGTGAAGACGCCGTGCTCATAATTATTTCGCTCAGATCAGCCTCCTCCAACAGGGTATGATAAAGTCTGAGCT
>JBEGNB010000109.1:0-2584 GCA_041182785.1 Bacteroidota bacterium | reverse complement strand
CTCCACTGCTTGTTACCAACAACCCGCTGACACTGCCCTCTGGGTCGAATGCTGCCATCACGGAAGGACTGCTCAAGGCGGAAGACCCCAACAATACACCCCAGCAACTTACCTATACCGTCATGACGCTGCCCGCCAACGGCGAACTGAACATCAACGGACTCACCGCACAGGTGGGCGACCAGTTCACACAGGCTGAAATCAGCAGTGGTGCAGTGCGTTACTACGACTACGGACTGGCCCTCGGCGACGATGACTTCCTGTTTGCCGTTACGGATGGAGAAGGCGGACTGGCGAGCGGCAAATTTGTAGTGAAACCTGCTGTCGGCATTCAGACACCCGGTTTGGCAGACTTTGATCTGGCACCAAACCCGGCGGGATCCTTCGCTACACTCTCACTCGCTGAAGCACTCGGCTCCGACAGCCGGGTCTCTGTATTCAATGCTGCAGGACAGGCCGTACGCACATGGCAACTGGCAGGCGGTGTTCACAGTCTGAGAATGGACCTGCAGGGTATTCCTCAGGGCGTTTATATTGTTGCGCTCGAGAATGACACCCTGAAGCTGGTTAAAAAGCTGGTTATTTCGGCGCGTTAAGCCTCAACCGGTTCAACAACACGAACGCCGTCTTGCAGGTCTTTGCCTGAAAGACGGCGTTCATTTTTCAGAAGCAGTCATCAAATACTGAAAATGCAGGAAATCTGGCAAAATCTCGTCAGTGGCATGCTCGCCACCACCTGGCTGGAGTTCGTAGCCGTAGTATTCGGAATTCTCAGCGTGGTTTACTCCCGCGCCGAAAATATTCTGGTGTATCCCACCGGCCTGATAAATACTACGCTCTACATTTACCTGAGTGTGCAGGCTGGTCTGTATGCCGAAGCCAGCGTAAACGGATACTATACCATTATGAGTGTTGCCGGATGGATCTGGTGGACACAAAAAAGAGGAGATGGCGGACGGCTTCGCATTAGCGGTTCCTCGGCGACCGACTGGCGTAACGCCCTCCTGTTTTTCGGCATTTTCTGGATTGTACTGTGGTGGCTGCTCAGCCGTTTCACCGACAGTTCGGTACCCATAGCCGACGCGTTCGCGGCAGCTTCTGCCTACACGGGTATGTGGCTGATGGCACGAAAGAAACTCGAGAACTGGATCTGGTGGATTATCACCAATATCGCCTCCATTCCGCTATATTTCTCAAAGGGATTTGTTTTCACCAGCTTTCAGTACCTGGTTTTTCTGGTACTGGCCATCCTGGGCTATGTGGAGTGGCGCAGAAAACTGATACAAAATCCGGGAAACAGCTTGTGAACAAGCTCTCAGAGTGCTGCGGCCAGGAGTGCGTAAATACCCGCTGTTTCCGTGCGCAGGCGCGTGGTGCCCAGACTGACTCCGCGGAAACCGTTTTGCATGGCCAACGCCGCCTCATCCGGGGTGAAATCGCCCTCCGGACCAATCAGAATAATCACATCTGAATCTCGCTGAATACAGGTTTTGAGGTGGGGGAGGCCCTCCTCACCGCACCATGGAATGAATCGCTGTGTTTCGGAAGTGTTTTTTATCACGTCGCGAAAAGGCGTGAGGGCGTTCAGTTTTGGCAGCGTACCCCTGAGCGACTGCTTCATGGCAGAAACCAGAATTTTCTCCATGCGATCGTGACGAACTGTTTCTCTCTCGGATCTTTTGCACAGAACAGGAGTAATTTCATCAACGCCCAGTTCTGTAGCTTTTTCCAGGAACCATTCAAATCGCTCCATATTTTTGGTAGGTGCCATGGCAATATGGATGCGAAAAGGACGCTCCCTTGTTTCGTCAATTGACGTCAGAATACGTGCGAGTGCCTGTTTTTTTCCACATTCAGACAGTTCTGCCGTATAGAATTTTCCTTTCCCGTCGGTGATATCGAGCTTGTCGCCCGGTTTTTTCCGGAGTACAGAAACCAGGTGCCGGCTTTCCTCTTCCTCGAGGAGTGCCAGTCCGTTCTCTATTTTCGGGGTGTAAAATAGTTGATTCATACGTTACTGTTGGGCAGAATATGATCGAGAGCAGCCAGTTGGAGGCCAAACCGAAAATCATCGCCGATGGGAGCCTCGATGGTGATGTGTTCACTGGTTCCGGGATGTTGAAACCGGATAGAGGCTGCGTGCAGCATCATGCGTTTCATGCCAAAAATATCCCTGAAATACTTGTTTTGCTTGACATCGCCGTGCCGGATATCGCCAATAACCGGATGATTGATATGCGCAAAATGCTTCCTGATCTGGTGCCTGCGCCCCGTTTCGGGGCGGGCCTCCACCAGTGAAAACCGGGCGGTTTTATATCGGAGGCCGATAGGGGCATCAATTTCCGACATGCCAAGGGGCGAATAATTGGTTACCGCATCGAGGTGGCCACGGCCCGACTCTTTGTCGGCAAGCGCGTAATCTATAGTTCCGGGCTCCTTTACCCATCCGCGCACAAGAATCCAGTAACGCTTGTCCATGGTTTTGTCCATGAATTGCTCGCCCAAAAAGCGGGCAGCTTCCTGACTTTTGGCGAAAACCAGTACACCGGACGCACCGCGGTCAATACGGTGGGTAGTATATATA
>JBEGNB010000108.1:0-11192 GCA_041182785.1 Bacteroidota bacterium | reverse complement strand
ATCCGGGACACGTTTGTAATCTGTTATTTAAAAACATGCTTCAATTTTGGGTGAAATATCTGATACCGGCCTGTTTGCTACTCTCAGCAACAGTTGCAGCTCAAACTGCTGGTGACAGGCTTGTTATTGAGCGATATAATACACAGAACGGGCTTACTCATGCGTATGTTTATCAGGTATTTCAGGACACAAGAGGCTTTGTATGGCTCGTCACCGGAGATGCCCTGATGCTTTACGACGGCGGTTTGTTCATGACCGTTATGCGCTGGGATTTGGCAAATTCACCGCAGGATTCGCGTCTGCTGTTTGAGGATGATACAGGGAGAATATGGCTCAGAAGGGGCAAGACACACTTTCTCGTTGATATCAGATCGCTGGAGGTCACTGATAGTAGTGTTTTGCTGGAGGGCAGGGTTTCCGGGCAGATTGACTGTGTTGTTAAAGGCGGTAACGGTATTGTTTCGCTGATTACAGACGCCAACCGCGTATATCTGTATAATGTCTTGAAAGATCAGGTTTCTTCCTGTGATTATATACGACCTGCCTCTGAGTATGCTATTGGAAGCGGTGAAACTGTCTGGTTTTTCGATGAAAATACGCAACTGGAAGATCATATTACACACTGCTTGAACCTGTCGGGTATGGGTACTTCCGTTGTTGACCATGTAATGCCCGGGCCGGTTAAATTACTTTCCGGCAGTCGTCTGGGTGGTATCAACGGTGAGGGACTGGTTATTCTCAATCCCGACAATACCGTTATCCGGTTCAAAATTCCCGGGCACAGGGATATATACAAAATCAATATCTCGCTGATAGGTTGTACCCAGCCAGCACCCTCGGAAGAAGGCGGGAAATACTGCTGGGTATATTTTCAGGGGAAACTGCTGAGGGTAAATACCCGGGACAATAAACTGGATGATTTTACCCAATTGAACGGCTTGTCCAGCCTGCCCACGGTATTTGATGTACTGAAAGATCGGGACGGTGCATACTGGATTGCAACCAGCGACGGGCTTGTGAAGACCTACAGGATACCAGACCGATTTAACAAATATGTCTGGCAAGATCCGGAAATTACCAAAAGTGCTCCCAAAAATTCTTGCAGGGGCATTACGCAGGCCCGGAACGGAGATATTTATCTGAGCTACTCCAGCGAACTCTACAAAAAAGGGGATTTTGAACCGGATTTCAGCCGGGTAGCATCGGCTGGCGTAACCATTCTGGGGGTTCAGGCAGCTCTCGATTCGGAGGATGTCTGGCTGGGTTCGGGTTACCTTTTGAAATACGACAACAGAAACAAAAAGACCTTTATACTGCAAAGACCTGCCCATGTGAAACTGGGCGATATATGGTCTTTTTATGAGGAAAAAGACCGGGTTTGGCTCGGCTATTCCAGCGAACCCCTCATTTATGACAAAAAAAACAACCTGATTATTCCGTATTATGAACCCGGTACTTCAGGCGACCTCAAAAATACGGATATTTATCAGATAACACCCACCCCTGGCCACGACAGTTTGTGGATGGCTACTAACAGGGGACTCTTTCTGCTCAATCGGGAGAGAAACGTTGTAGTCCGCTACCATACGGGATCATCTTTTCGGTTTCCGTGCGACAATATACGTCATATCAACCAGACGGCTCCCGACCAGATATGGATGGCAACGGCCTGCGGACTGGTGAACTGGCAGCCGCTCTCAGGCAAAATCAGTCTGATTTCTACCCAGGATGGTCTTCCCAATTCAAACTTGTATGCGGTTTATCCCGATGACTACGGTTTTTTATGGATGAGCAGCGATATGGGTATCATCCAGTACCATATTCAGTCGGGGAGAATACGTCACTTTACGGTCAGAGAGGGTACCAGCAGCAATGAATTCAACAGAATTTCACATCTGAAAGCCCGCGATGGCACGCTCTATTTCGGAAGCGTCAATGGCGTAACAGCAGTTCATCCGAACGCCTTTGCGAGCGATTTTTTTCCGGGTGGTACCGGAGGTCTGGTACTCCTGAGCGCACGTGCGCAGGGGCCTGGTCCGGGAGAAACAGTTGATTTGCTGCCGTATTACCTGAAAACAGGAACCATTCAGATTCAGCCCGACGAGCGCTTTATCAAACTGCATTTCGCCGCTCCAAATTACAGCGCGGCTGGTACAATAAGTTATTACTACAAAATAGAGGGCGTAAATGACACCTGGCAACAGATAAACTCGCCTGATGTGATGTTTCCCCAGTTACCCGGTGGGCATTACAGAATATACGTCCGGGCCGGTTCGATAAGCGGTACCAGTCCGGTGGAGCCGATAACACTGGAGGTGGACGTACTTCCCTATTTTTATGAAGAATCGTGGTTTTTTGCGTTAATGATCGGGTTAGCTGTCATTTTGGGATCCGTTGCGTGGAGAATCCGGGTAAAATATCTGCTTGAACGGCAACTTGAACTGGAGGGGAAAATTCAGGAAGCCACCAGTCAGATTCTGGCAGACAAAAAACTGATTGAGGCGCAAATGGACCGTATTTCCAACATTAGCGAGGAGAAAAACCGTTTTTTCGTCAATATCACACACGAACTGAGAACGCCACTGACGCTCATCACGGCTCCGCTCGAATCCATTCAGCATCGCAGGCTGCTCCCCAAAAAAGAGTCGGAGATGCTCTCGACAGCGCTCCGGAACTCCCGCCAATTGCTCACACTCATCAACGACCTGCTGCTGTTGTCAAGGGACGAGCCAATAAAAAGCGCTGATATCCGTGTGCCAGTGGAAATCGTTCCCGTCATTGAGGATATTATCAGGTTGCACTCGTACAGCGCCGCCCAGAAGGGTATCAGGTTTCATTTCGTCAGGGGTATCCTTGACAAACCAGTAGTGGAGGGCGACGAAAAACTGTTCCGGCGTGTTCTGGAGAATATTGTGGCAAATGCTGTGAAATACTCCGACAGCGCCGGCAGAATTACCGTTTCTGTTACCGGAAACAACGATACTGTTACTGTTTCGGTTGCCGATACAGGTCGCGGGATTGATTCTGCCGACATGCCGCATATTTTTGAGCGTTACTTCCAGACACAGCGAAAAGACACACCCTTTGAAGGCGGAACAGGCATTGGATTGTCTATAGCCCGGGAAATCATGGATCTTTTTGGCGGAAATATCCGGGTGGAAAGTGAAGTCGGGAAAGGCAGCTTATTTCATCTCGACTTTCCGGTGCCGGAACAATTGTCAGCAACTGGCAGCCAAACCGGTGTCGTGATGCAGTCGGTTCGGGTCAATACGCCGCTTGAGGCGCTGAAACGCCGGAAAATTTATGTGGTTGACGACAATCCAGAAATTGGCAAATTCCTCTCCGATACATTGGGTGATGATTTTGATATAACCGTTTTCTTCTCGGGTAACAGTCTGCTCAACCACCTGAAAGACAGTGCGGTGCCCGATCTGCTGATCTGTGACCTGATGATGCCCGGCATGAACGGTTTTGAACTGATGGAACACATCAGGAATTGCGCCGCCTATGACAGCATGAAAATCCTGGTACTCACGGCTATGACCTCGTCTGATACCGAAGAACGCGCCCTCTCGTGTGGTGCCAGTGCAGTACTCTGGAAGCCGTTCTCGCTGGACGATATGAAGCACCGGATCATCGGACTGTTCTCCGATTCGCAAATGCCGGATGTTTTTACCCCGCTTGCTTCAGACCTTTCTGAAGAGCAAATGGAGTGGCTGGGCCAGCTGAACAGGCTCATTCTGTCGAAAATGACCGCTGCCGATTTCACGGTTGAATGGCTGGCGCAGAATATGCACGTCAGCCGGAGTACGCTGTTCCGGGAACTGAACAAACTGACCGGACAGACCCCCAACGAATATATTCAGGGAATCAGACTGGAATACGCCCGCCGGCTTTTTGAATCGGGAAATGTTACCTCGGTTGCCGAGGTGCTGGCGGCGGTCGGACTGAGAGACAAAATTCACTTTTCGCGTATTTACCGCGATCGTTTCGGAAAATCGCCGCACACCTATATACGCTAACGTTCCGGGCCTTCTGACACTTCAGGCCTGTCTGAGACTCCTTTTTCACAATGAATGACACATTAGCCATGTCCGGTTTCTGAAAAGACAATAGGGCCGGAACCACTTTTGCACTGGTTTTAATTAAATTCCATTGCAAACAGAAAAGTCAGTCTATGAAGTACATGCTACTCATTTTGGGACTGATACTTGGTTTCGGTACCGCAGCACACGCGCAGGCGAACCTGAGTATTCAGGGCTCCATTCAGAATTCATCGGGAATTGCGCTTGCTGATGGCAAGTACAGCCTGACCTTCCGGTTGTACGAAACCGAAACCGGCGGCACGCCCGTCTGGTCGGAAACACAGCCGACACTCAACGTTCTGGGCGGGTTGTACAGTGCAACACTCGGGCAAATTTCTCCCCTCACGGCTTCTTTCGACAAGCCTTACTATCTCGGGGTGTCGGTGAACAACAGCCCGGAACTGCTTCCCCGCGCCCGCCTCAGTTCATCTCCCTATGCACTTTCGCTCATCGGACAGACGAATATCTTTCCCTCTACCGGAGCTATTGGAATAGGTACAAAGACGCCTGACTCTGGTACGCAGTTGCATGTAAAAAATGACAACGGCGCAGCCAGGGTGGCAGTGGGTGGCAGTGAAGGCGCTGAAATCGTGTTCAGGGAGGGAAGCAACACGGCCACCATTTCCTACGATGGAGATAAAATCAATATCTCCAACTTCAATATCGTGTTCGACGAGGGGATCAAACTGCCCGCCAACAAGACCATCAAATACGATGGTGCCGCCGACTGGCGACTGGTGGATACCGATGATTTTGAAACCGGAACCGACGGCTGGATATGCCACACTATATGGAACAGCACCACCACAGCAGCGTTTGAACGATTCACACCAAACACGCCCTTCAGCAGAGGTTATATTCTCCGTCCTACCCAGGTAAGCACCTCCTGCCTGAAAAAGGAGATAGATCTCACCGGGATACCGCACAGTATGGTGAGAGTGGTATTTACGTATCACTTCTTTGATACATGGGATTACCAGAATGGAGTAGCAAACGAGTTTGGCTACGGGGCATTCGCCTCACAGTTAAATCCATACGTAATCGCCGGACAGTCAAACGGTTTCTTTCAGCTGGGCTGGAGAAGACCCGCACTTGGAATGAACGGAGTGCTCGGCCCATCCGGCTATACCACCATTAATGCCAATTTCAGCGATTACAACATTCGCGGATCTATGGTAGCACAAACCTCACTGGACAAGTTCTGGATATTTTTTGGGTCGAATCTGGCCGAGGACACTGTCAATGAAAGCTTCGGTATCAGCAATATTGAAATCTGGGTCAGATAATTCCGGCCGGCAACAATTAACAGCACTCTTCAAAATGAACGAAACAATGCATCGCTTATTACTATTTTTTGCTGTCATGCTCGGCGGAGTATATGCAGTCAGCGCACAGGCCGGACTGGTCATTCAGGGATCCGTACAGAGTGTTTCCGGTGCGCCGGTGGATAACGGTACCTACAGTATGACCTTTCGTCTGTATGAAACGGAAATCGGCGGTAATCCCGTCTGGTCGGAAACACAGGATGCCGTTCAGGTAACAGGTGGTATTTATAGTGTATCACTTGGATCGGTAACACCGCTTACAGCACCTTTTAACATCGTTTATTACCTTGGAGTATCAGTCAGTGGAGCCGATGAACTCATCCCGCGTGCGCGCCTGACTTCTTCTCCCTATGCCATGTCGCTTCTCGGAGAGACGAATCTTTTCCCCTCGACAGGTAGCGTTGGCGCAGGCACGGTAACGCCTGATCCGCGTGTACAACTGCAAACGGGGAACGACCAGGGTACTGGCAGACTGCTGGTTGAAGGAAGCAATGATGCTGCCATCCGTTTTAAAAAAGGCGGCAATTCGGCCAGTATTACGTTTGATGGCAATAAAATCACTATTTCTGACATGAATCTGACGCTCTCCGATGACCTGAACCTGCCCGCCGGAGTGAAAATCAAATACAATGGACTGCCAGCCTGGCGCCTGATAGACCGCGACGACTTTCAATCGGGTAGCGACGGATGGTCCTGCGTGGATGACTGGACTAACAATACATCCAGAACATTCCAGCGGTTTACTCCCAATACCCCCTTCAGTCAGGGCTTTATCCTCCGACCTGATCAGGATGGAAACGATGTAATGAAAAAGAAGTTTGACCTGACCGGGATTCCACACACGCGTGTGAGGGTGGTTTTTACCTATCACTTTTTTGATACATGGAGTTTCACTGAAAGTGGCTGGGCCGGGTTTGCCTCCCAGTTAAATCCCTACACGGCTCCGGCACAGTCAAATGGTTATTTTCAGACAGGCTGGGTAGGTGAACATCCAGCTGAATTCAACTTTATCGGTGTTGGTTACGTCAATTTTTTTCCCGGCACAAATCAATCTATTGCTGATGGAAATATCAGGGCAGAGATGGTTGCTCAACATTCCGGAAATGACTTTTGGTTACTGTTTGGCTCAAATTTGGATGAAGTATCTTCCAACGAGAGCTATGGCATCAGCAACATCGAAATCTGGGTTCAATAACACACAACAACACTGAAACAAGACATGAAACATATCAGACTCTTTTTATTGTCGGGACTGTTGCTGTGCTCGTTTGCGCGCGCGCTGGCGCAGGCAAACCTGAGTATTCAGGGAACTATTCAGACGGCCTCGGGTGCCAACCTCGACGACGGCGATTATGCCATGACTTTCCGCCTGTATGAGTCCGCCACCGGAGGTACGCCCGTCTGGTCGGAAACGCAGGATGCTGTGGAACTGCTCGGCGGGGTTTACAGTACCCTGCTCGGCAAGAGCAATCCACTCACGGCCGCTTTTGACAAGACTTACTTTCTCGGTATCTCTGTCAACAACGGTGCCGAACTGGTGCCGCGGGTTCGGCTGACAGCATCTCCGTACTCGCTTTCCCTGATCGGACAAACCAACATATTTCCGTCCACCGGACCAGTAGGTGCAGGCACCACTTCGCCCGACAGCGATGCCCAGCTGCATGTATTCAAAGACGGCGGAACCGGACGAATGACGCTAGAGAGTACCACGGCTGATACTATTTTCCTGAAAAAGGGCAATAATTCGGCCTCTATCTCTTACGACGGAGATAAAATTACCGTATCAAATCTCAATCTGGTTATTACAGGCGATATTAATATTCCGGCTGGTAAAACAGTGGAATACAACAACCTGAAAGACTGGCGACTGGTGGATGTGGATGATTTCAGCAGCGGTCTCGACGGCTGGGTGTGTACCAAAGCCAATGGAGGTTTGGTTGCATGGGCGTCAAATACTTCTTCTACGATTGAGCGCTTCACTCCGGCCACTCCTTCCAGTGATGGCTACATTATCCGCTCGTCTCAGAACGGGAACGATGCGCTGAAAAAGCAGTATGACCTGACCGGTATCCCGCACACCATGATCAAGGTGGTATTCACTTACCATTTTTTCGATTCCTGGGATCCGAGTGAGCGAGAGTTCGGTTGGGGTGGATTCGGTACTCGTA
Organism: Bacteroidota bacterium; assembly: GCA_041182785.1. Taxonomy (GTDB): domain Bacteria; phylum Bacteroidota; class Bacteroidia; order Chitinophagales; family Saprospiraceae; genus M3007. Next base: position 3,614 of record JBEGNB010000108.1, on the reverse strand, counting down.
TCAATCCGTTTGATAATCCAAATCAGACCAGCGGTATTTATCAGGTAGGGTGGAGTTCGATGGGTAGCCAAAAGCTCCTGTCAGGTGCGGGCTATGTATCATTCTGGATCCCGAACTCCAATAATCAGGTATTCGCTTTCGACTATAACGTCCGGGAAGAAATGGTAGCCCAGTGTACCGACGACAAGTTCTGGGTCATTTTTTCCAGCAATCTGGGAGGTACGGTAGCTGACGAAAGTTTCGGTATCAGTGATGTACAAATCTGGGTCAAATAAACCGCTTCATGCTTCAACAAGTCAGCCAACAAGATGAGAAATATACAAAATCAACTCCTCATTTTACTGATAATACTCGTCGCCGCCGGGTCGGTCTGGTCGCAGGCCAGCCCGAATTGTGCCACTGCTTCCGACGATGATTATCTGTACGGACGCTCCTTTTTCAATTTCGGCAGCGTCACCCAATCCCTGAATACCAAAATGCGGCTGAACGCCACGGTGGGTCAGCCGGTCGTGGGTAGCTACTATGGTCCGGGTGGCCAGGGTACCCTGGGTTTCTGGTCCAGTTTCCTGCTCCCGCCCGCTGCTCCGGTGGTGATGGCCAGCGAAGGCGACCTCGACGACCGGGTGCAGATTGACTGGACGCCCGACCCGCTCTCACCGGCAGCCACAACCTATAAAATATACCGGAACGGCTCGCTGCTTTCCACGGTGGATGGAGAAACCTTCTCCTTCATAGACTTCAACGTGTTGGCAGGCAGGTTTTATACTTATGAAGTGTCCGGTGTGAATACCTTCGGCGAGGGCTTCCGCGGCTCCGCGCTTGGATTCCTCAATCCGAATGGTAGCGTCACCGGACAGGTCAAGACCTTCAGCAATAATGCGGTACCGGGTGCCATCGTGAAACTGGAGCCTACTTTCGGCTCGGCTGTCAGCTTCAACGGCAACGCCATGGCTTTCACTGAATACAGCGATGTGTACCCCACCGATGAATTCACCCTGTCGTGCTGGGTAAAACTTGACGGTAGCAACGACGGAACGGCCATCTTTGACTTTGGAAGTGTGTCTTCCCAAAACTGGTGGTTGCACACGCTGCCCGCCGCTTCGGGCAAGGGTGTCCGGTTCGGGGTAGGCAAGGGCTCCGGTCAGGCTACCACGCTGGAGTATGTTTTCCCGGCGGCTACTGCCAACGACTGGCATTACGTGGCAGCTTCCTACAATGGATCCTCTGTATTGCTGTATGTGGACGGTGAACTGATCGAAACTGCTGTAACGACCATTGAACGGGGTACGGTGCCCCTGTTCCTGGGTCAGAAAGGCGACGGTAATGGCCATTATGCCGGAAAACTGGACGAACTCCGCTTTTTCAACCGTCAGCTCCCCCAAACAGAAATCCAGATGCTGATGAACCAGACTGCCAGCGCAGAAACGCCCGGGCTGGTCTCCTACTGGAAATTCGACGAAGGAGTGGGTTCCAAGGCATTCAATATCGCTGTTAACAAGATCAAACTGTACTTCTGCGGCGCCGCCTGGACGAGCGACAAGTCGCCGGTGGTGAACGCCGGTGTGTCCAATGAATCCGGTTTCTACAAAATTGAAGGTGTGAACTACGGCGCTGGCGCCACCTTCACCGCTCGCGCGTACAAGAATTTCTACTTCAACCAGTCGCTCGAATTCAATGCCGCCAATGAAGACTATGCCGACCTCACCAGCTTCAAACTGACAGATACAGCCTCGGTTACTGTTACCCTCAAGGGCTTCGATTTTAGCGGGAAACAGGTAATATTGAGCCAGAATGACGGTACCGGTAATCCTTTCATGGTTTGCCTGAACTCCGGTGTACTCGAACTGGTGATAAACGGAACTACCGAGTCACTTGGCTCTCTTGGTATGGGTTTTCACCACGTGGCACTCACGATGACTCCCGATGGCAGCGCTGTTCTGGTGAAAGTGTACCTCGATGGAACTTTATTGTCGCAGAAAACGTTCTCTACTACTGGCTGGGCCGAAAGTGAGGGTATCTGGAAACTGGGTGCCCGGGCTGACGGTAGTGGTCACGCCGACTATTTCACCGGCCTGATAGATGAAGTAGCCTTCTTCAAAGGCGCTCTCACGCTCCCGAACATACAGACGTACGCGGGCGCAGGAACCAACGAGGCCAATCCCGATCTGCGTGTTTATTTCAACCTGAACGAAGGCTCCGGCGAATCCATGAAGGATATGGGTACCGAGCTGACCGGTGCCGGAACCCTGCACGGGGCACTCTGGAGTACAGTCGCCTCCATCACCAATATTCTCCCGCACGAGTTCACACCCGACTCCCGCTTTGTGAGCCTAAACCCGAGCAATACCAGTGCCGATCAGGTGGATTTCACCGATCAGAGCACGATTCCGGTGAGTGGGTATGTCCGCTTTGAAAATACCAACTGTTTCCAGAAAAAGGTGGAGATACTGGTGAACGGGAAATCAAATGTGCCGCAGATTTATACAGATGAGGACGGCAAGTTTTCCGTTGACTTCGAGCCGGGAGCTACAGTGACGCTCTCGCCGAAATATGAAGATCACGCGTTTTATCCGCCATTTTGGGAGATAGAAGATCTTTCCACCCCTATTTCCGGTATCCTGTTCCGCAACCAGACCAAGCGCACAATTTCCGGTCAGATGGCGGGCAACCCCACTTGCCGCAAGTCGGTAATCCCGGATGGTGCCATTGTAAAGGTGAAGGTAGCTACCCTGAATGGTTGCTTCGAGAAAATACTGGAACTGGAAAACCCGAACGGCAAGTTCAAATTCACCGGTATTCCGCCTGATTCGGTTACGGTGGCAGTGATAGAACACTCCAACCCGGTTATTTACACCTATTTTCAGAACAAGGGCGGCTATACGGTTGACCTGAGAACTCAGAATGACACGGTTGATTTCATTTATCTGGCGCCGCCGGAAGTGGAAATGTCGCCGCTCACAACCAATCTGTGTGGCTTGCCTATGCTCGGGCAAACCGATCCGGAGCAAACAACCATTAAAGTATATGAATCCTACGATGGTGGCCGTTGTTACCTCGACAGTGCCATGCTGACAATCAACAACGATATCGCCGATTTGTCGCAGTTCGATACCCTCATGACGGGTGGCCTGTTCAAATACAAATTCAAGGCTGGCGGACCCAATATTGTGAGCCCGTACCTGAAAACACTGCAGGTAACTGCCGAGGCACACGACGAGCAGGCTACCGCCACACTGAATACCGTGGTACTCGGCAAACGTCCGCGTCAAAGTACGTTCGCGTCCACTTCACCGTCCATCCCGACCATGATTCTGCGCGACCCGCCGGGTGATGCCAGTTTCGCCTTTATGGAAAAGGGCTCTACTTCCTGTCAGACATGGTCGTACTCGGCCTCTTACGGAGGTGGCGTTGATACGGAGGTTTCTCTGTCGCTGGGTGCCGATCTGACCACCAGTATCGGTCTGGGTGCCGAGGTGGAACTGGAAATAGAAACTACGGCGGATTTCACATTCTCCACGTCGTCCAGCTACACCAACCTGACCACTCAGGAGTCGGAAACCTGTATGACTACCACCCAGGTTATTTCAACCGGCGACAACGACCTGATCGTGGGA
>JBEGNB010000107.1:0-4365 GCA_041182785.1 Bacteroidota bacterium | reverse complement strand
GGGTACACATGGCGATGGGGTAGGAGGTATTATTGGTGGTGCCGGAAATATTGATCCGACTCAGCGCGGGATGGCCGACGGCGCAGATGTGTATGCCGTGGATTATGTCAATGATTTTCTGGATCAGACGCTGCCTCTTCACCTTGAAAAGGGCGTTACCATCACGAATACCTCGTATTCGGACGGTTGTAATGTGGGTTACACCCTTGCATCTCAGACCGTTGACAGGCAAATTTACGAGAACCCGACGCTGATGCACGTTTTCTCGGCTGGCAACAGTAACGGTTCCGATTGCAGTTACGGTGCGGGAAATCAGTGGGGCAACATCACGGGTGGCCATAAAATGGCAAAAAATGCCATAGCGACTGCCAATTTGCAGGCCGATGGAACCCTGGAGACATCTTCCAGCAGGGGGCCTGCCTACGACGGTCGCCTGAAACCGGATATTGCCGCCAACGGCACCGATCAGGGTTCCACCAATCCCGATAATACCTATCAGGTGTTTGGTGGTACATCCGGTGCAGCACCCGGAATTGCCGGCTGCCTTGCACAGCTTACCCAGGCCTACAAATCGCAGTATGCGACCGTACCCGCATCTGCCCTGTTGAAAGGTGCCATTCTGAATACAGCCAATGACCTGGGGAATACGGGCCCTGATTTTCGGTTTGGCTGGGGGCATATTAACGCATGGCGCGCCTATCAGCTGCTTCACGGACAGCAGTTTCTGTCGGATACAATCAGTACCGGTGACCAGAAAAGCTACCCGCTGGAAGTGCCACCCGGTGTAGCCCAGCTTCGGGTGATGCTGGTGTGGTCGGATCCGCCGGCTTCGCCACAGGCCGGCCGCGCGCTGCTGAACGATCTGGATATTCAGGTCATTGCACCGGATGGAACGGCCCTTGACCCCTGGGTATTGAATCCGGCACCCACTGTTGCAGCGCTCAGTGCGCCCGCCACACGCGGGCGCGATACGCTTAACCCCGTAGAGCAGGTAGCGGTAAACATGCCGCAACCCGGTAGCTACACCATACGATTAAGCGGAACCGACGTGCCCGTGGGCCCGCAGGCCTGTCATATTGTGTGGAGCTTCCTGACCGATTCAGTCAGACTTACTTACCCGAACGGCGGCGAGGGGCTCGTACCCGGCAGTACCGAGCGTATTCACTGGGATGCAGAGGGTGTGAACGGTGATTTTGAGCTGAGTTATTCCTCCGATGGCGGGGCTACATTCACGAATATAGCTACTGTTCCCGCCCAGCGGAGAATGTACGACTGGCTTGTTCCTGCCGGTGTGACTGCCGGAGCCGTCATTAAAGTGGCGAGAAACGGCGTGGAAGACCGGAGTGACTACCCGTTCAATATTGCACCACTTCCGCAGAGTATTTCTGTCAGGAGAGTATGTCCGGACTCCATGACGGTGAGTTGTGCGCCACTAAACGATACACTGAATTACGACCTGTACCTTTTGGGCAGCAAGTACATGGAGCTCAGGGCTACTGCAGACACCCATGTCATTACCATTCCTGTTTCCAATCCGGGAGATGTGCAGTGGATATCCATGGGGGCAAGCCTGCCCTCGGGTTTGCGCGGGCGGCGCGCGGTGGCCGTGAGGTGGAACGGCGGACTTCTCGAATGTCCGCAGGCTTACGACCTGAGTATCAAACAAATACTCACTCCGGCAGGCGATGCCATCATAGCATGCAGTACTTCCGAACAGATTGTATCAGTCAGGGTAGCCAATGAGGGTGTAAACACAGTTGCCGATGCCGTAATTACCTATCAGATCAATGACGAAACGCCTGTTTCAGAGTCACTTCCTGAAATTCAGCCGGCACAGGCACTCGATTATACTTTTGTGACCCCCGTCAGCCTGAACGGCAATGGCCTGCTTGCACTGAAGGTCTGGACATCACAAATTGCCGACAATGTCAATTTCAATGATACCATCGCCACCCGGCTGCCCGTGGTGACACAGGCTATCTCAGGGGCTTTCACCGAAACATTCGAGGGTATTACCGAAGCTCCCCTGGGCTGGGTGGTAGGCAATCCCGATGATGCAGTCACCTGGAAGTTGTCACTGAACTACAACAACCTGATCGGTAAAGACGGAGATCCTACCAGAGCCTATTTTATGAACCATTTCAATTACAACGACCGCGGGCAGGAGGACCATCTCTACATGATTCCGGTTGAGGTAACTGGTGTGGATACGCCTTCCCTGAATTTTTACCTGGCGCACCGTGCCTACGGCAATACCTACAGCGATGGGCTTCGGGTAGAATTGTTCCCGGGATGTGATCTGAGTGCCGATCCGGTTGTACTTTTTGAAAAATTCGATCCGGAGCTGGCTACGGCACCCAATCAGACATCGCTCTATGTGACATCCAGTGCTGCCGACTGGAAAACCGTTCGGCTCGACCTCAGTCCCTGGGCAGGTCAGAAGGTTGTTGTCAGGTTTACAGCCATCAACGACTATGGCAACACTACATTCATTGACAATATAGGTGTACAGAAGTATGTGCCCCCTGTATTTCCCGTTGCGGCCATGTTGAATCCGCCCGACACCGCCTGTCGGCAGACGCCAGTGACTTTTCAGGCACAGGAAATCACACCGGGCGCTTCATATTCCTGGAATTTTGGCACTCTGGTGACGCCGGCAACAGCCACGGGGCCTGGTCCGCACACCGTTACATTCCTCACGCCTGGTCAGAAGACAGTCATACTTACTGCTTCCAATGCAGATGGAGCCACAAGGGATACACAGCGTGTTACCGTACTGGCGCTGCCGACACCCAATTTTACCGTCACAGCGAACAGCCTGGTTGCTACCTTCAACAATACCAGTACCAACGCCACATCCTATGTCTGGGACTTTGGCGACGGAACAAACAGCACAGACGCCAGTCCCGTACACACGTACGCGCAACCGGGATCATACGTGGTAAAACTGGAGGCTTCAAACCTGTGCAAAACGAATATCAAGACGTTCAATCTGAATCTGACTTCCAGTATCAGGGATATTGTTCAGGAATCCGGAATCAGTATCACACCCAATCCATGCAACGGCGATTTCGTCATTACCCTGAGCAGCGAACGCAGTGAAACAGTGCGCTGTCAGATGACAGATGCACAGGGCAGGGTAGTACGTGAGCGTATGGTGGAAGTCAGGCCGGGTGAAAACAAGATTCAGTTCATGGAAACTGATCTGCCGGCGGGTGTTTATTTCGTGATGGGTAAGAAAGTGACCATCAAACACTGATATTAAGGTATGGTATCAGTTATTGAGCGAACAACCTGTGAAAAACCGGACAACCGGGATACTCACAGGTTGTTCGCTGGGAGGGGGGGGACTAGTTTTTCTTCTTTTTTGCCTCTTCTTCGGCGAGTAGCTGTTTCAATCTTTCTTCGGCGGCCTTTATTTCGGCCTGAATTTGCTGAAGTTTTTGAGTTTCAGCTGCTTGCCCCTTTTTAGCCGCTTCGGCGCGCTGGTTTTCGGCCGCTACAGCTTCCTCCGTTTCCTTTCGGATTTTGTTAATTTCAGCAGTTGACTGCGCCTTGACGTCGGCTACGGCTTTTGCTTCAGCTTCCCTGGTCTGGTTTATGGTTGCCGCAGACTCCTGTCGGGTTTTTTGCACGGCGTCAGTAGCTTCTTTCTGGGCACTGACTATTTCCTCGGCTGATTTTTTACGAGCTTCGGCGGTTTCTGCCGCGTACTGCTGGCGTTTTTCTTCAGCTTCCTTTCTGGCGGCGGCCACATCAGCTGCTGCACTTACGCGTGCCTCGTTGACTTCCTTTCTTGATTTCTCGAGCGCTTCGGCGATTTCTTTGGCGTAGGCAGCTTTTTTATCATCTGCCTCGCGTTTGGCAAGCGCGATAGCCTCCACAGACTGTTGTTTGGCGGTTGCCACTTCCTTGGCACTGGTTTCGCGGGCAGATGCCACCTGATTGGCAGCATCCTCCCTGGCTTTGGCGATTGCCTCCGCGGCGGCCTGCTTCTCACGAGCGGCCGTTTCGCGGGCCGTTTTTACGTCGTTGGCGGCGTCCTGATTAGCTTTGGCGATTTCGGCAGCAGCTTTTTCGCGTGCTTCTGCCACATCGCTGGCGAGTTTTTGGCGCAGATTGGCGCTGCCTTCCCTGGCGATACGGATACTGTCGGCTTCGGCTGTTTTCACGGCGAGAACAGCCTGGCTGCTCTGGCGTTTGGCTTCGGCCACACTGTTGGCCGATTCCTGTTGAGCGCGGACGGCAGCTTCACGGGCGGCTGCCACATCATTGGCTGCCTTTTCGCGGGCTGCTGCGATTTCGGCGGCGGCTTTTTCGCGGGAGTTAATCACTTCTGCGGTACTTGCCTCAGTGGTCTCCTTT
>JBEGNB010000106.1:0-10929 GCA_041182785.1 Bacteroidota bacterium | reverse complement strand
ATATTTTACTGAATGAACGGATTTGCAGCGGCGGGTCCTATCTGTTCGGCGATACCCTGCTCACTCAGCCTGGTGTTTATGTTGATTCTCTGGTAGCTGCCGGGGGCTGCGATTCCATCGTCACCCTGCATCTTCAGGTTCTGCCACCTGTATCTATACATCTCTTTGCAGGTGTGTGTACAGGCTATTCTTATATTTTCAACGGTGATACACTGACACAGTCCGGCGATTATGTTTATCAGACCACCAGTGGCTGTGATTCAACTATTACGCTGACACTTCAGGTGGGTGATATACTGGAAAACAATCTTTCAGTTTCTATTTGTCCGGGTGAAGCATATAACTTCAACGGACAGTTATTAACCACAGATGGAATATATACGGATACACTGCAGGCCACAGGAGGCTGCGATTCCGTTATCGTACTGAATTTGAGTGTACTGCCTGCCCTGACCACTCAGTTTGATGTCAATATCTGTCCGGGTGAAACCTTCTTCTTCGAAGGAACAGATCTCACCGACCCCGGTGTTTATACGTCTGTTTACACGGGAGAAAATGGATGTGATTCGACGGTTATTCTGAATCTCGCTTATTATCCGGCAGGAAGTGATACCGTCCATGCGGTAATCTGTGAGGGCGAGAGTTATGACTTGTACGGTCAAATATTCGATCAGACTGGTGTCTATACCTTCATATACAGCACTCAGTATGGATGTGAAGCTACTGTTACGCTTCTCCTGACTGTAAGACAGCCCTCTGCTACAGAGGAAAGCGCAACTATTTGTCAGGGCGACCTCTTCTTTTACGGCGGACAAGTGCTGTCGCAAAGTGGCGACTATAATTTCCTGTTGGAGGATTCCTACGGCTGCGATTCGCTGGTAACACTTCATCTGGATGTTATACCAACAACCCAGACCAATATTGAAGTGGATATCTGCCAGGGTGAATTCTATACTCTGGGAGGTATTGATTACGCTACTTCCGGAGTTTATCCTGTAAACCTTGTTTCGTCTTTCGGCTGCGATTCGCTGGTTATTCTCAGGCTTACTGTCATACCTGATATCAAAAGGATTCTTCAGGCTCGGATATGTCATGGTGAAACCTATGAATTTGAAGGACAGATACTTACATCAGACGGCACTTACACGGCAACCTATCAGGCATATAACGGATGCGACAGTATTATTACGCTGTTCCTTTCTGTGCTTCCTGCTTATCAGGTTGATCTCGACGCCGCAATATGTGAGGGAGAATCTTATTTGTTTGAAGGTGATATTGTCAGCCAGCCCGGTTTTTATTCAAAAACCTATCAGGCATTGAATGGTTGCGATTCGGTTGTTACCCTCACGCTCGCTGTTTTACCTCTGACCAGTTCTTCTGTATCTGCCACCGTTTGTGCGGGTGAGTCCTATTCTTTCAACGGAGAAAATCTGACAGCTTCGGGTACTTATTCAGCTGTACTGACCGGACAGAATGGTTGTGATTCAGTGGCAACGCTCGTGCTGAGTGTTCTTCCGGTATCACAGACCGATATTGATGCTACAGTTTGTGCCAGTGAAGGCTATCCTTTTGGCGGACAGTTGTTGTCACAGAGTGGTGTCTATGACCTGGCTCTTCAGTCGGAGAACGGCTGTGATTCAGTCATTACGCTGAATCTGACAGTTTTGCCCGTTTACAACAGCCAGTTTGAGACGAGTATCTGCGCGGGTGAGAATTACTGGTTCCTTGACACTTTTCTGACTGCTTCCGGAACTTATCAGGCCACATATCAGAGTCAATCGGGGTGTGATTCAACAATCACGCTCGTACTGAATGTTCTCCCCGAGGTTGTGGAAAATCAGTCTGTATTCACCTGTAACGGGGAGCCATACATTTTTGCGGGTGATACCCTTGCTCAAAGCGGGGAGTATCAGTACTCTTTTCCCAATGGAGCATCGAACGGATGTGATTCACTTTTTACCATCTATCTCACGGTCTCTCCTCCGGCGAGTTCCACAATCAGTACTTCTGTTTGTGCGGGTGAGTCCTACTCTTTCAACGGAGAAAGTCTGACAACTCCGGGTACTTATACCGCCATACTGACCGGTCAATATGGCTGTGATTCGGTTGCAACGCTCGTGTTGGATGTCCTTCCGGTTTCAACGACTGAAATTACTGCCACCCTTTGTGCAGGCGAAGGTTATCCGTTTGCCGGACAGTTGTTGACCCAAAGCGGGGTTTACGACCTGACGCTGCAGTCGGCGAATGGTTGTGACTCGGTAGTTACACTGAATCTGACCATTAATCAGGCCATTCCGCCAACCATGGTAGCCGGGGCCATTTGTGCCGGTGATTCGCTGACTATCGGTGGCGAGGTATTCACCGATCCGGGTACCTATACGATCAGTTACACCACTGCTGCCGGCTGTGACTCTGTACTGATACTTCAGTTGGCGGTGATTCCGGCTGCCTCAAGTTCTCTTCAGGTATCATTGTGCCCCGGAGACAGTCTTGCTTACGGCGGAGCAGTTTTGAGTGCCCCCGGGGTATATACTTTCAGTTTTACATCCGCTTTTGGATGTGACTCGGTGGTAACACTCGCACTGGTTTATCAGCAGCCTCCTGCACTGTTGGTCACTACGTCCGGCAGTACGCTATCCGTGCTTGGTGGTCAGGCTCCGTACCAGTGGATCAACTGCGCAAACAATGAGTTCATACCGGGTGCAACGGGAAGTATTTTCACGCCTTCCCAATCTGGAACCTATGCTGTCATTTCCACTTCAGCAAATGGCTGTACAAGTATTTCCAACTGCGTGAATGTTTCTGTCAGTAGTGTTGAAGACCTGTCAGTAATTGAGAACTGGTCATTGTTTCCCAACCCGACATCGGGAATAGCGCGGATTCGCTGGAACGAGGCAACCCGTGAAGTAAGCCGACTGGAGGTGACGGATTCGGGTGGCCGACTGGTTTACACTGTAAATATTCCCACGGGCTCAGATCAGATAGAATTTGACCTTGCGGCTTATCCGTCAGGCGTGTTCAACATACGAGTAATTTCTGAAGCAGGCGTATTTACCAAAAAGCTTGTCAAGACAAGAATATAAACCGTGATTGTGTCGAGAAACTGCGGAGGTCGGGGCGATAGGTTACTGGCCTCTGCAGACTCCACGATATCTTTCCGGATGTTGTATTTTTCAAGTTTATTCCCGTACTTCTACAGTCTGTAAGATATTTGGCATGATATTCCCTTAGTATAGTCAGTTGGCTGCTTTAATCCTGTCTGTTCACTGATAATTCGTCCCACGATGCGATTGCTACTTTTCTTTTGCCTGATACTCTCAGGCACGCGCCCTGTTTTGGGTGCCAATCCGGTTTCTGATGTCCAGTTTACCGTTGAGATTGATTCTATTCACCATATTGACTGTTTGACACCCAAAGGCTACCTCTCGCTGCGGGTCAGCGGAGGTACTGCTCCGTATTCCTATCAATGGAGCAATGGTAACAATACTTATTTTGATGACGACCTGGAGGCAGGTTCTCTTGAAATTTTCGTCTATGATTCGGATGGAAACGTAACAAATTTGTTGGTGGATATCCATGAAGACAGGGTTCCGCCATTTGCCAGTGCAGGCGCTGACTTCAATCTGTTGTGCAGCACCTCAACTGCAAATCTCTCGGGTTCTGGTTCGGCGGGCATGGAATTCAGGTATTTATGGACCGGTTTTTCAGGGGGAGTTATCCAGTCCGGTGCCAATACCCTGACACCGGTTATTCGTCATACGGGTGGATTCAGCCTCAAGGTGACAAATATTAACAATGGTTGTTTTTCGACAGATTCGGTGTTTGTCAGTGCCACCCATCAGGCTCCGGCTGTTACGGCAACAGGTGGTACGTTCAACTGCTTGCAAACCACTGTAACACTAAACTCAACGTATCCGCAACAGAATGTGGTATGGTGGTGGACAGGTCCGAACGGATTCCTCTCTTATGACCCGAACCCGCAGGTAAGTGTAACCGGAGTTTTTGTCTTCAGAGCTACCGACACCATCACCACCTGTATGAATACTGCAAATGCACTGGTTTATGCAGATACCATGAAGCCGGTTTTTGTGCCTGTTGGCGGGACTGTTACATGTTCACAGCCGTCAGTTACCATTCAGGGAGCATCTACACCTGTGAATTGTACTTTTTTCTGGAAAGGTCCGCCCAATTTCACATCCACGTTGCAAAATCCGACGGTATTTAACGGGGGGGCTTTCCGTGTGACTGTAACCAATCCTGCCAATGGATGTACCAGAATCACTGTTGCCAATATTGATGAAGACATCGCACCTCCGGGCGCGTCTGCGGGTGTATCGGGCGAACTCACCTGCGTGAATTCGTCGGTTCAGCTATCGGGCAGCAGTAATACCGGCTCAGTCAACTATCTATGGACCGGCCCCAATGGCTTCACCTCCAATTCGCAGAATCCTGTAGTAACTATAGCCGGGAACTATCAGTTGCGTGTAACCAATCCTGTCAATGGGTGCACATCTGTGGCAACAGTTGCGGTTGTGGCAAACACGGCACCTCCGGGCGCCTCGGCCACCGGCGCTGTCAGAACCTGCGCTGTACCCAACCCGGTTATTTACGCCAGCAGCCCCGTACAGGGAGTTACCTATCACTGGATAGGCCCGGGGCTGAATACTTTCCAGCAAAACCCGGTAGTAAGTAATAACGGTACTTATTTCGTTACCGTGACCAACCCGGTAAACGGATGTACCAGTACAGCCTCTGCCGTGGTAACACAGAATACAACCCAGCCCACATTGACTACTACTTCTGCGACAATCAACTGCTACAACCCTTCACCACAAATTACAGCTACCTCCCAGACGCAGGGCGCAACGTTTTCGTGGACTGGTCCAAACGGATTTACTTCAGGTGTTTCCAACCCGAATGTTTCTGTCTCGGGCTTTTACTATGTGACCGTGACGAATCCCGCAAATGGTTGTACCAATTCTGTCAATGTCTGGGTACCTGAAAATCTCAACGCACCTATTGTTTTTGCCGGTACCGACCGGGTGATAAATTGTCTGTTCCCCACTATTCTGGCAAATCCGGTGGGTACATCCACCGGGAATTTTCTCACCTATTCCTGGACAACCTGGAACGGTTTGATTCTCGATGGCGCTAACACGCTGTTCGCCCGTTTTGGAGAGCCTGGTTCCTATACGTTAAAGGTAACCAATACAATCAGCGGCTGTTTCCGGCTCGACAGTATGACGGTCACGGAAAACCCGCCTGTGGAAATTCAGGCTTCAGTGCTGTCGCAGGTAGCCTGCAATGGTGCCTCCACCGGGGTGGCAAGGGTTACTGCACAGGGCGGATCGGGCACCTTTTATTACAACTGGTCGTCGGGAAGTACTACCGCCACGGCTACAGGTCTCCCGGCAGGTACCCATACGGTTACAGTAACCGATTCCGATGGATGCTCTTCTGCGGTGAGTGTCACGATTACCCAGCCCCCTGCACTCACAGTGACTGCAACGGCTACCGGACAAACCATGAGTGGTGTGAATAATGGTACGGCTACAGTCAGTATCAGCGGTGGTAATTTCCCGTATTCCATTCTCTGGAGTAATGGTTCCACTCTTCTGAGTATCAATAATCTTGCCCCCGGTCAGTATTCGGTGACTGTAACCGATGTAAACGGATGCACCAAAAGTGCTTTTGCAACGGTTAATCCTCTGCAGTGTTCTATATCCGGGGTAATAACTCCCGTCAGTCCGACTTGTAGTGGCGGTAATAACGGCTCTGCATCAGTAGCAATTAGCGGAGTCCCCAATCCGGTTTCATATACCTGGTCGAACGGAACGCAAAGCCAGAGTATTTCCGGGTTGTTGGCCGGGACATATACCGTCACCGCTACCGGAGCCAATGGATGTACAATTTCTCTTTCAACACAATTAACTGCTCCACAGCCAGTTACGGCTGTAGAAACGTCAAACACACCTGTTACCTGTCTGGGTAGTCAGAACGGCAGTGCTACGCTGGATGCTTCCGGTGGGACGAGTCCTTACACTTATTCCTGGTCAAATAACAGTACCGGAGCCAGTATTGCAGGGGTTCCCGCGGGCGCATACGTGTGTACGATTTCAGACAACAAAGGATGTACCGTTACCCGTACTGTGACAATCAGTTCTCCAGCTGCATTATCCGCTACATTCAGCGATGTTGTTAATCCGGACTGTCCCGACAGCCAGAACGGCTCTGTTTTGGCCAGTGTGGCCGGAGGGAATGCTCCGTACACATACAACTGGTCAAATGGTTCATCTACACCTGCGCAGACCGGACTCGGAGTCGGTACCTACTCCTGTACCATTACTGATGTCAACGGGTGTACCGGTGTGGCCGCTGGTCAGCTGACAGCAGCTGACAATGTGCCGCCGCAACTGTTGCTAAAAAACGCGGAAGTGGAACTCGACAGTAGTGGTCTGGTGTCGGCAAGCTATACTCTTTTTGATAACGGCAGTTCGGATACAGGTTGTGGAATCGTAAACTGGACGGTATCCCCACAGAACTTTGACTGCTCTCAAACGGGTTCCCATGTCATTACCCTGACGGCTACCGACAGAAATGGAAATGTTGCTACCGGAACAGCCATGCTTGTGGTAGCTGATCGTATTGCTCCCGGATTGATCTGTCCGGCCGATCAGATTATAACGGGATGTGCCAGCCAGGCATACTTCAATCTTCCGCAAGTTACGGATAACTGCGCATTGTTGGGTGCGCCGGTACAGACCGCCGGCCTTCCTTCCGGGGCTTCTTTTCCTCAGGGCGTTACAGTACAGCAGTTTTCCTACACAGACGGAGGCGGTAATACTGCCACCTGCCAGTTCACGGTTACAGCCAGTGAAGGAGTCAGTGTACAGATACAGACTGTACCAGCCTCCTGCACGGCTACCTGCAATGGCAGTGCCGTGATTACGCCGATGAGCGGAACAATCGGGTCGGCGCTATGGAGTAATGGCCAGTCGGGCCTGAATGCCATTGATTTATGTGCCGGACAGTATCAGGTTACAGTAACGGCTTCTGCAGGATGTTCGCAGGTGTTCAATGCCAGTATTCAGGTACTGGATACCGAGGTGCCTGTGCTGACTTGTCCGCCAGGTGTGACCACCGGTATTTGTAACCCTGTTGCTACATTCGGAACTCCCCAGGTTATGGATAATTGTCCGTTTAACCCTGCCGGTTTGCAGCTTATTGAGGGATTGCCTTCAGGCTCTGTATTTCCACTGGGTACCATTACCGAGACATATCGTTATACAGACGGTGGGGGTAATACGGCGCAGTGCAGTTTTACTGTGACGGTTCAGCCGGTTGCCGGTATTAATTTTTCATTTGTGAATGCTACCTGCCACGATGCCTGTGACGGCGTTGCGATTATTGAAACCGGTGGGGCCAGCTTCTCCGTTGTCTGGAGCAACGGGGCTACGGGAACCACTGCAACCGGTTTGTGTCCGGGCATGTACGAAGCTGAAATCACGGATCCCAATGGTTGTGAACAGACGCAAACAGTAGTAATAGCCGCCCCTTTGCCGCTTGAAATCAGCAGTTACACACTCACCAATGATATTGGAAATGCGGGAACAGGCAATATACAGGTAATTGTTGCAGGAGGAACGGCTCCGTACTTATACAACTGGAAATTCAACGGACAGCCCTTCTCCAGTGAAAAGGATATATACAACCTGTTCGCGGGTGAATACACACTGGAAGTGCAGGACATGAACAACTGCAGCCTGGCGAGTCAGATTTTCACGGTCAATTCGTTTGTAAGTACTTCTGCGCCGGAGAATGGCAGTGCACTAATGGCTTTTCCCAATCCGGCAGAATCGGTACTTACACTCCAGTTGGAAGGTTCTGATGATGAAATAAGTGCTGTATTGTTAACTGATATGACCGGACGGTTGCTGTTTCACCAGACGATGCAGGCATCCACCCGGATATATCAACTCGATCTGAGCGGTTATCCGTCCGGAGTCATGCTCGTGCGCGTACAAACGCAGAGCGGGTGGGTGAGTACCAAAATAGTGAAAAACTAACTTCCTTTCCCGTATCTGGCATTTATCCATGCAGGTACGATAATTGCTCCTGCCAGCAGATAGCCGTAATAAGCCATTCCGCGCCAGATCAGAGCTACAACAATACCGATACCCGGCGGCACATAATCGCTGATGAAACTGGACAGTGCAATCTCAGCGAGACCAGCACCGCCGGGTGTCGGACTAAATGCCATAATGGTGAACATGGCCACCAGTCGTGCGTAAATAAAGGCCTGCGTGGCACCGTCAACAGGAATAGCAGGCATCAACGCAATGATAATACAGTTTATCATCAGGAACTTGCCTGTCCAGGAGCCCAGTGTCCCGAGTAAAACTTTCAGATGGAATGGCCATTTCTGTGCCTTCATCTCATCGGCAGCGAGAATAAATTCATCTCCAAGCAATTCCAGTTTTGCCGATTGCTTTTTCAGAAAGGGGCGCCGGGCAAACCAGTGCAGGAGCGACTTGCCCAGATCCGGTCTGACAAAAATGAACAGGCTGAGCAGCGCCCAGTAGGTAGCCATCATGGCATAGGTAAAGAAGAATGCTCCGCTGGCCAGCCCCACGTCATCAAAGCTCTTCATCCCCGGAAACAACATGGTTGGCCCGTAAATAAGCAGCATCACCGGCAAAAGGAAGACAAAAAAGCCGGTATCGCAAATCATGGTATAGAATACCGCTGCTGCGGTTCTCCCGGCCGATAATTTCTCTTTGGTCAGTACAAAAAGCATCACCAGCGGTCCGCCCTTTGCCGTGGGCGTCAGCGCGCTGCTGAATTCCCACAGGACGATCAGTTCCATGCACTTGCGGAAAGTAAACTGACGGTGCGAGAGGGTCCACAGTCTGAATGAATAGGACAGGTGCCGAAGTATCAGGAGCACAAGAGCCAGTGAAAGCCACAGGAAGGCAGTGGCCGACCAGCTGATAGCGCGAAACTTTTCAGGATCGAACTGACGATAAAACAGATAGCCAACGGCCAGAATGCCCAGTGATACGGGCAGAATCATTCTGGTGAGCCGGACGGATTGCACAAATTTCTGGCCTTCCTCGTCCAGTGCGCGGAGGTCGGATTCCGGGAGTGACTGATTTTCCACGATGTGGTTTTAAAGTTTCAACAGGTCAACGCTGTAATACAGGCTGATACCCTGAAAAGCGACTGCTCCGTTGCAGAAGGCCTCATTACCGGGAGAGCAGTAGCGTATATACAGATTATCGAGGTTCGACAGACCGAGATTGGCTCTGATCCCGAGAATACCTCCTATATCTTTTTTCCCGAAATTCATGCGGTACTGAAAACCGCCCTGAAGTCCGAAGTCACTCTTTTTAAAATCATTGACGAGCCGGTTTTCGTAATCGTCGTCGTCGGGCAGCATAGTGCCTTTCCCTCCTCCGAACATCAGACGCCCGTAATAAGGGCCTGCCATGATGGAAAAACGGGCATCGCGGCCAAAGGAAAGTTCGGGATATATTCCCGCGATGAACCAGGCAGTGCGATAATTGAGGTCGCGCTTGTACACGGTAACATCGGTACCTTCGATGATGGTGAAAACAGAGTTGACATTCGCTGATTTGCCCGAAATTCCGGCCTCTGCGTTAACCGTCAGAAATCCGCCTCTTCCCCTGAAGCGAATCTGGGTGCCAAATTCCCAGCCCGGCCGCCAGTTGTAAGCCGGACCTGCAAATTCGGGCGGATCTGTGGGAAAGTTGCCGGTTGTCCGTATAGTCTGGGCATTTCCACCCACTTTCAGTCTGAATTCGACGGCTCCCGGCGTGAACTCGCGTTCATACACATATTCCTGGGTAACAGTTCTTCCGTTCCTGATACCCTCTGTGATGACCTGCACCTCACGGTTTCCGAGCAGGAGATACCTGATATTTTGAGGGTCGTTGTTTTTGGGATTGGAGAATACATAAAATCCCTGCTCATCCACTTCTGTGAGTGTGAATGAGGTTTCCCTGGGTTCTCCCTGTACCCGGGAGGCAGTAATATAAGTGATGTTGGTGTCGCGCAGTTCGATGCGCAGGCGCTCGAGAAGTACCGTATCTCCGTTTTCCGGTTTGATACGCACGCTCTTGCCAACGAGCGTACTGTCGTCCTGTATTACCCAAATTTCGAGTCTGTCGCCCCGGTCGGTTGGCATAAACCAGGTTCCATCCAGTCCGCGCGTGAGATCCCTGAAAGCATATTGAGGGTCTTCTATCTGCGCGGAGGCGGCGCTGGCAATCAGGAGGAAGAGAATCAGGCTTGAAAAACGGAACATCTCAATTTTTTTTGCAAAATAACGAAGAAATATCCGGGTTCATTTCAAGCCGGCGGTGATTTTTGCTGCCGGACTGTTTTTTAGTCCGGCAGCAAATCCATTTTATGCAGGCAGAAGTTTGTTTTATTTCTTTCTCGCAGTACGCACCAGAACGAAAGCGAGCAGTGCGAAGCAAGCCACGCCCAGCAGTTTATAACCCTCGCTGCCGATTGCGCCCACGATGCTGTGTTCGAGATTGAATTTTTCCACAGCTGCTGCGGTACCATCGCTGGCCTGCAGCAGGGCAACAATGACCCCTGCGAGTGCGCCCCCGGCCACCAGGCCGGTTGCGAACAGACTTCCCTTCCCGAGTTCGGCATCTTCCGTTTCTTCACCTTTGCGCTTTGCCAGCCAGTCGGTGAGGCCTTTGAGTGCGCCACCTATCCAGATCGGGAGTGTGGTAGCAAGCGGCAGGTAGAAACCTACGGCAAAGGAGAGTGATTTGACAGCGCAAAGTTCCAGGGTGATAGCCACAAACAGTCCCACCAGTACAAACTGCCAGTCGAGGTTGAAAGAGAGCAGGCCCTTGATCAGGGTGGCCATCAAGGTAGCCTGCGGTGCAT
>JBEGNB010000105.1:0-21000 GCA_041182785.1 Bacteroidota bacterium | reverse complement strand
TTGCCGGTGTCTGCCCGATGCTCCGACTGTTCCACGTCCATTCCTTTCATCATGTGGCCCAGAATGGGCAGGCATTTTCCACGACACGCCGGATAGAAGTGGCGATGATGCCTGATTTCTCCAACGGGTGAAGCTCCCCACCAGAATTCAGCCATTGCAACTGGTTTTAATTGCTGTATGTATGCATACTGGAGAAGTTTAGGCGCGGCACATTCGCCCGCACCCGCAGGTGGCAGCACTCCCGTGTGTGCAAATATTTCTCCCAGACTTTTTCGTTCTCCCAGTGCATTCAGAAATGAATAGTGTTCGAATATCTGTTGCTGAAGAGCTGCCGATCCGCGTTTTCTCTGTTCTTTCAGGGCACTTATGCGGGCATTGTACTGTTCCAGGTTGTTTCTTGCGGTATCTGTGCGGGTCTTCCAGTATCTCTTCAGGTCCTTCATCTCAAAGTGGTCGCGGGCACTTTCTCTCTTCAGTTGCTCCCATGTAGCCTCATCTGCATACTCCCTTCTGGCATTCCGGTCAGCCTTTGCTGCCCGGTGTTTCTCTTTTAATTGTCCGATCCGGGAATCTCCTTCCAATATTTCCTCCTGCAACCTTTGTTGTAACTGTCTGTATTCATCACTGTTTTCAAGTTGCCCGGCTTCCTGGTTGATTCCGTTAAGTATGGCTTCACCCCTGCGAAAAAAGCCCTCCTCTTCAAGTATATCAAATACGGGAGGGACAAATCCCTGATGATGATTGCTGCCTGCCAGTTTGCCGGAAAAGGCAGCGAGATATCCGGTTGCGCCGGTATTCCGGTTTTGGACTACCAGTACCCCGAACATCTTGCCACAGGTCTCCCGCTCATTACTGAATCCGAAATTATGAACTTCCTCCAGCTCTTTCAGCCTGGGTTCCAGTTCCAGTATGGCCCTTAGACACAGCGGATGTGGCTGATAACTGAAAGGGTTGTTGAAAAAACGAGGTAAATCCTTCTCGAGAACCGGTTGGAGAAAGGGAGTAAAACATGCTGGTGGATTTTCGTCGCAGGTCATACCTGTAAGGTTTTACCGATTTCCACTGGTGAATTGGTCTGTGAGTGGTATGTTACTTTCTGTTTATATCAGAATGTAACAGTGATCAGGTAAATTAATATTGATGGTCGCTGTTCTTAATGCACAAAGATAAGCATGGGACTATTCCCCCTTTCTTGTTTTGGCTCTTTCTTTGGCGGCCCTGATATCTGACAGCGCCGGTTTCAGATTACGTTTTTCGGAGACGACCGTTTCAGCCTGTTCAATGGCCTCCGGACTTCCTGCTGCCTCGAGTGCCGGTATGGACTTTCGTACATCAGCCGGTGTCCTGGCCTCTGTGATTTGTTTCACAATAGCTTGATCTATAGATGTTTGTACCTGTCTCAGGGTATCTTTCGGAACGTCCTCCAGTGCTACTGCCAGCTTGTCGCCTGCGGGATAATCGCGCAGGTAGGCACTGATTTTGGCTGCACTGGGTTTAAGGCGCAGGCTCAGCAGATAAGCATCTTCAAGGCCCTGAACCAGGCTGTCGGAGATGCTTTTCTGGCTAATTATTGTCTCTCTGAGTTCCGGCAATCGCTCGCTTTCGGGGAAATCCTTTACGAAACTGATGAGGCCGTTGGCTGCTGGAGCCTGAGCGAGTATTGCTAGTCTTTTTGACTCAATCTGGCCGATTTTCTCAGAAACCTGCTTTGAAAACCGGCCGGTTTCGGCAAATTTGACCTGATAAGCCCGCCAGTCCGACAAATCATTGGTCTTTTCGGCTCTGTAAAAGAGGGCTTTTTCTACATTCATACGGGCGCCGGGTGTATTTTGGTATTTTTCAGCGTAAGCGATGTACTCGTCGGTCTCATCCCGCATACTCGCAAGCCACCAGTCGCGCGTGTACTCTGGCGCAAGTGCCCAGGTCGCCGTACTTCCCGTGAGAAGTATAGCCATCAGAATGGCAGCAGCCCGACCGCTCGAAGGTTTACGGGCAGGAATGTCGGCAACTGGAGATGGTGGAGTGGGGGATATGGGTTCGCTGTCTTCCATCTCCAGTGCTGCTTCAAAATGACCTGTATCAGGTTGATTGTCGGGTCCCAGTTTCAGTGTTGGCCCCGATCGCCTCATTTCATCACCAATATCTTCCAGCAGGGGCAACTCACTGCTAACCGTGACGATCTCCAGTACTGAAACTTCTTTGGGAACGTACCTTCCGAGGTCCGGTAAGTACTCCATCATGGAAATTTTTACCAACAGCTGGTGCTGGCCGGTTACTCCGGGTGTTACACTGAAAATCCACTGTGTATATCCGCTGTCACGTACGAGTTGCTCGGCGGCACTGAGTGCCTTGATGGTGAAAACATCTCCGGCGGGGTCCATCAGTTCGGCGGTCATTATGTCAGATACCTCCACCCGTTCCCTGACTGTCACATGCTGATCAAGTACGATATCCTGAAATACGGCATCCTCTTCGACAGCAACCCTTATTGTACAGATGACAGGTTTCATCAGCGACATCTGTCGCGGTACCCGGTACAACACACTTCCATATTTTCCGCTGTCGTGATTCCCGGGTTTTTCGTTTTGTACTTCAAAATCGGTTTCTTCCAGCGCCGAAATCAGGTCCATACAGTTAGCCCGAATCGTATCCAGTCGCTGCTGAAAATCATCGGCATCAATTGTATTTCTGAAGTATGCTTTGTTGGCGTCCTTCAGCTGGCCCTGCATAATAACTACAGTATTGTGTTTATCCTGATGTTCCGGCAGCAGATCCCTGAGTGCCTGCAGGGCAGCCGAAAGATCGGCGATCAGCAGTTCTTTCAGTTCGTTTTTTATTTCCGGAAGAGGCCTTGAAGTCGGCATAGAAACATGTATTCACAGATATTGACGCTTTTTTGCATCAATACGGTATCTTTCGGGCGAAATTAATTTAAACATGCGTTTTTACACACTCTTTTTGCTCTTTTTACTGCAGGCTCAGTATGCCTTTACACAGGAACATCAGGCTTACACCCCTGATCCCGATCCGGCTATCCGGCAGCGGCTGGAAGAATGGCAGGATCTCAAATTCGGACTGTTGATGCACTGGGGAGCGTACAGTCAGTGGGGAATTGTTGAAAGCTGGAGTATCTGTCCGGAAGACCTGGGTTGGGCTACTGGGGCGAGGAAACCCGGTGTGTCTGACAATTATTACGGCTACGTCAGTGCCTATGAAAATCTGAAAACTACTTTCAATCCGACGAAGTTCAATCCGGAAAGATGGGCCGCCGCGGCCAGAGAGGCCGGTATGAAGTATGTGGTTTTTACTACCAAACACCACGATGGCTTCTGTATGTTTGACTCAGACCAGACGGACTATAAAATAACTGATCCGGGTTGTCCCTTTTCTTCCAATCCGCGCAGTAACGTGGCAAAAGAGGTGTTCAATGCCTTCAGAAAGGAGGGCCTATGGACGGGAGCCTATTTTTCCAAGCCCGACTGGCACTGTGATGCCTACTGGTGGAAGAAATTTCCTGCCTCCGACAGAAATTGCAACTATTCTATTCCAAAATATCCCGAACAGTGGGAGAAATATGTGCAATTTACTCATAATCAGATAGATGAACTGATGTCTGAGTACGGTAAAATGGATATTCTGTGGCTCGATGGCGGCTGGGTTCGTACAAAGACCCAGTCTGAAATTGTGAGTGAACTCACGGAAATATACGAGGGAAGCCGTTGGGCCCGTAATCCGCAGAGTCAGGATATCAGAATGGGTGAAATTGTACAGAAGGCAAGAGCCAAACAGCCCGGACTGATTGTGGTTGACAGGGCTGTGCCTGGCCAGTATCAGAATTATCTCACTCCGGAACAACATATCCCCGATGAAGGCCTGCCTTATCCGTGGGAGACCTGCATGACCATGGCCGGAAGCTGGAGCTATGTACCGAACGACAAGTACAAGCCAACAGATGAACTGATTGAAAAACTGGTGGATATCGTGAGCAAGGGCGGTAATTTCCTGCTCAATATCGGTCCGGGCCCCGATGGCGAATTTGATCCGGTTGCCTACGACCGCCTTCGCGAAATTGGAGAGTGGATGAAAGTAAATGGGGAGGCTGTCTATGGAACCAGAATGGCCGAAACATTCAGCGAGGGAGACAATATCCGTTTTACCCGCTCCAAAGACGGTCGCAGATTTATATATCTGTTCCAACCCCCCGGCGAAAAAGTCACAATTTCCAGGATGCCATTTGAAAAAGGAGCAAAACTGAGAATGCTTGGTTCGAATACCCGTCTAGTCTGGAAACAGACAGGCGATGCTGTGGAAATCAGTATCCCTGCCGCCGCTGTTTCTGCCGGCAAGTATGTCTGGGTACTGGAGTATTCCGTTGGGAAGTAGCGTGTTCATCTCTGTTTATCTTGTTCAACTTATGCAAAGAAGAAAATTTATCAGAAATTCTGCGATCACCGGTATCGGTCTGTCCCTGGCCGGACTGTCTTCCTGTATCCATATAGGAAAAACGGGTCGCTTTGCTGTGGAGGAAGTATCGGTGGACCAGCTTCAGCAGGCCATGAGTGACGGGCGGCTCTCTTCCGTAGATCTTGTAAAGGCATATCTGGCCCGAATCAGCGAGATTGATAAATCAGGACCATCGCTCAACGCTGTCATTGAGCTGAATCCGGATGCTCTTTCTGTAGCGGCGGCCCTTGACGACGAACGAAAGTCGGGTAAGGTCAGAGGTGCTCTTCACGGAATACCTGTGATGCTGAAGGATAATATTGATACTGCCGACAAGATGCAAACTACCGCCGGTGCGCTGGCCATGGAGGGTAATATCTCCACCCGTGATGCTTTTATCGTTGCCCGGCTCAGGGAGGCAGGAGCCGTGATTCTGGGCAAAACCAATCTCAGCGAATGGGCGAATTTCCGTTCCACCCGTTCGGCCAGTGGCTGGAGCAGCCGGGGCGGACAAACCCGAAATCCGTATGTGACCGATCGCTCGCCCTGCGGATCCAGTTCCGGCTCGGCGGTGGCGGTGGCCGCCAGTCTGTGCGCTGTTGCTGTGGGTACCGAGACCGATGGATCAATCGCATGTCCGGCATCGGTGAACGGCATTGTGGGTATCAAGCCAACCGTCGGACTGGTGAGCCGTACAGGTATCATACCAATTTCGAAAACGCAGGATACCGCCGGCCCATTCGGACGCTCGGTCAGGGATGCAGTTCTTTTACTGCAGGTGCTTGCCGGTCAGGATGCGTCTGATGAGGCTACTGCCGGTGCTCAGGGGTATATTCAACCTGACTATACACGTTTTCTCGATGGAAACGCACTATCAGGCAAGCGGATTGGCATTGAAAAATCATACCTGAAAAACCATGAAGCTGTTGACAAGCTACTGAGTGAGGCACTTCAGACGCTCAGAGACAAAGGCGCTGAAATAGTGGAAGTTGAATATCTGGCCGAACTGCAGAAAAACGGAGATGCCGAGTTTGATGTGCTCAAGTATGAATTCAAGGACGGACTGAACAACTATCTGAGCACCTCGAATGCCAGCGTCAAAAGTCTTCAGGATGTTATTGAATTCAACAAATCGCACGAAAAGTCGGCAATGCCCTATTTCAAACAGGAAATTCTGGAGGCCAGTCAGGAACTTGGCAGTCTTTCCGACCCTGCCTACCTGGTTGCACTTGAAAAATCACACCTGTACACACAGAAGGTCCTTAATACGCTCATGGCAGACAACAGGCTCGACGCAGTTTGTGGTCCGGCAAATGGTATCCCATGGTGTATTGATCCGCTGAATGGCGATCAGTGGACGGGTTACGGGGCCTATTCACCGGCTGCAGTGGCTGGATATCCTTCCGTCACAGTACCGATGGGGCAGGTTGACGGCTTGCCGGTGGGGTTGGCTTTCTTTGCCGGTGCCTGGGAGGAGGGCAAACTGATTGGCCTTGCGTACGCGTACGAGCAGGCGAGCGGGAAGCGGCAAAAACCGTTATTCCGGGAGCGGGCAGGTTACTGATTTCTGAAGAAGGGTCTGATGAACTCCCATTCTTTTATGTGGGCATTCCGGTGCTCTTTTTGCTGAATGATGTTGAATTGTTCTGCCAGCTCCGGGTGTTCTCCGGCCACATCGCGGCTCTCTGACGGATCCGCTTCCAGATTGTAGATTTCCCAGGGTGCGTGAGGGTTCTTTCTGACGTTCACCCTGATATACGAGTAGCCTGCGTGCTGGCCCGTCATGAGCATGCATCGGGCGGGTGCGCACACGGGAGCACCCGTGTAGTGTTGCGTAAAACGAATACCATCCGATGCCAGGCGATCCAGGTGAGGAGTACGGATTTTATCCTGTCCGTAGCAGCCCAGCTCCCCGTAGCCAAGATCATCGGCGTATATGTAAATAATATTTGGCAGGTTTGAGTGAAATGGGATACAGCTCTGCAAAGCGAGCAAAGAGGCTATAAACAATGTTATTCCGGCTATTTTGCCCATAAACTGCTGTTTTTTACCGGTGAAAATAATCCTGTGAGACGAATAGTGACCTAACAAACTGTCAAACTCAGGTTAAATGGAAATTTTATCCAACCAATCAGCGTAAAAACCGTTTATTTTGCGCAGATTAGGTGAAGAATGTCCGGCTCACATCCGGATTCAATGGTCTGTTTAAAGTAGCACTGCTGACATGCAAAAAGACAATTATTCCCTGCTTATTGAAAAGCTCGACGCTTTCATCCGCAAATTTTATATCAACCAGCTGCTTCGGGGCTCACTTTACACGGTGGGTCTGGTATTAGGGTTGTTTATACTTTTGAACATAGCGGAGTATTACCTCTATTTTGGTACTACCACCCGCACTGTTTTGTTCTGGGGTTTCGTTGGCACCAGTATGCTGGCGACCTGGAAGTGGGTCGCACTGCCGCTCATGCACTTTTTCAATCTGGGGCAGGTAATCAACCACGAACAGGCGGCTGTTATCATTGGGGAGCATTTTACCAATGTCAAAGACAAACTCCTGAACATCCTGCAGCTCAAGCAGCAGAGCAGCAACGCAATATATGCCGAGCTTATCAATGCTAGTATCAATCAAAAAACGGAAGAAATCAGACTGGTTCCCTTTCAGGCAGCCATTGATCTGAACAAGAACCGCAAATATCTCAGGTATGCCCTGCCTCCGATATTGCTGTTGCTTTTCCTGATGCTGGGTGCACCAAACATTATCAGGGAAGGGGCCACGCGCCTCTGGAACAGCAGAACAACGTATGAGAAACCGGCACCATTCCGCTTCATCGTTCAGGCAGACAGTCTGCAGGCGGTACAGTTCTCTGATTACGACCTCAGAATAAAAGTGGAGGGCAATGTGTTGCCCAACGAGGTGTTTATCAACCTCGGTAACGTGCAGTATCGCCTGAATAAAGATGCTGCCGACCAATTCTCATACAAATTCGTCAATATTCAAAAAGATACGAAGTTCAATCTGTTCGCCGGAGGCGTAGAAAGCCGTGAGTATCAGCTCAATGTGTTGCGCAAGCCAAATATACTGTCTTTTGCCACAAAGCTGGGCTACCCTGCCTACACAGGGCGCCAGTCGGAAGAGCTCTCGAATATCGGTGATCTGGTGGTACCGGCAGGTACCAGTATCGCCTGGTCGTTTAATGCACAAAGCACTGATAATCTCGTCATTAAGTTCGGCAATGAAGCACCTGCCGATGCTAAAAGAGCAGACGATGAACTGTTTCAGTACAGCAAACGCGCACTGAAAGATGAACTGTACAAAATTTTCCTCAGCAACAGCGCCCTCAAAGGAGCTGACTCGGTAGCATATACAATCACAGTCATTCCCGATCTGCATCCGCAGATCACCGTAGAGGAGTTCAAGGATAGCGCAAACATGAAACTGTCTTTCTTCGCAGGAGAGGTTTCCGACGATTATGGTCTTCAACAGTTGACATTCAACTACCAGATCAGGAAAGAGAAGGGCGGACAATTACCGATGAATACGGTTAAACTGGACAAGCCAGCCGGTAAACAGGCACAGTACAGTTACAACTGGGATATCCGCGACATACAACTGGAGCCGGGTGACGAAGTGCAGTATTATTTCGAAGTATTCGATAACGATGCGGTGAATGGATCCAAAAGCGCACGTACCGGACTCATGCAATACAAGGTTCCCTCGCTGGAACAAATGCAGCAGCAACAGGCCGAAAATAGCGACGAGATCAGGAAAGACCTCGATAAAGCACTTAAAGAGAGTATGAAAATTCAGGAAGAACTCAGAAAGCTTCGTGAAAAAGTACTTCAGAAAAAGGAACTCGACTGGCAGACACGCAAGGAAATGGAGCGCCTGATGGAGCGGCAGAAAGCACTGCAGCAACAAATGGAGGAGGCAAAACAGAATTTCGAGCAAAATAAACAACAACAGCAGGAATTCAACCAGCAAACCGAGCAAATGCAGCAAAAGCAGGAGCAGTTCGAGCAGATGTTCAATGAAACAATGTCGGAAGAGATGCAAAAACTCATGGAAGACATTGAAAAACTGCTGCAGGAACAGAACAAGGATGAAGCCCTCGAAAAAATGGATGATATGAAATCCAATAACGAGGAACTCTCCAAAGAACTGGAGCGCCTGCAGGAACTCTATAAACAGCTGGAAGTGGAACAGATGCTCGACCAGCAAATCGAACAGCTGGATGAACTGGCCAAAGAGCAGGAAGAACTCGCTGAAAAGACTGAAAACGAAGAAAAGTCGCAGGAGGAACTCGCCAAAGATCAGCAGAGCCTGAACGAAAAAATGGAGGAACTCACCAAAAAAATGGATGAGCTGCTCAAAAAGAATGAAGACCTGAAGCGTCCGCAGAAAATTGATGACAACAAGCAGGAAATGAATGATGCCAAGCAGGACATGAAGGATGCCAAACAGGATCTTGGTGAGAAAAAGAATAGCAAGAGCGCAAGTAAAAAACAGAAGTCGGCCGCCAATAAAATGAAGAATATGGCGAACAAGATGAAGCAGGACAAGGAGTCGGGCGCAGCCGCAGAAATGGAGGAAGATCTCAAGGCAATCAGGCAGCTGCTCGAGAATCTCGTCGGACTGTCCTTTGCCCAGGAACAAAACATGAAGGAGATAGGCGCTGCGACCATCAATACACCTTATTATGTGTCGCTCATGCAGCAGCAGTACAAAATCAAGGATGATTTCCGGATTGTGGAAGACAGTCTTCAGGCACTTGCCAGCCGTCAGTTCCAGATTTCCGGAATTATTACTGAAAAAGTGACTGAAATCAAGGGCTTTTTCAAGGACGGACTGGAGGAGCTGGAGGAACGCCGTACCAATACCGCGAACGTGCAACAGCAGGGTGCCATGAAGAGCATGAATGATCTTGCACTGCTTCTTTCCGATGCTATGCAGAATATGCAGGAACAGATGGCATCCGGCATGCCCGGTAATCAGAGCTGCCAAAAGCCGGGTAAAGGGCAGGGTCAGGGTAAAGGCAAGAACAAGGGCGACGGGGAGCCCAAAGACAAGCTGAGCAAGGGGCAGGAAGATCTGAATAAAATCATGAAAGACCTCAAGGAAAGGCTCGAAAAACAGGGGAAAAGCGGCGGTGGTGGCGGCCAACAGCCGTCAAACAGCAAAGACTTTGCACAACTCGCAGCCAAACAGGCCGCTCTACGGAATGCACTTCGTCAAAAGCAGAAGGAATTGCAGGAGCAGGGCAAGGGCGACAAAGCCCTGGATGATATTATGGGCGAGATGGACAAAATCGAGAAAGAACTTGTCAATAAACGCCTCACCGAAGAGATGATGCGCCGTCAGGAACAGATACTCACCCGTCTTCTTGATCATGAAAAGGCAGAACGCGAACGCGAGCAGGACGAGCAGCGTCAGGCGGAAGCTGCCAGACAGGTACAGCCCAAAATGCCTCCTGCCCTGGAAGAGTATCTGAAAAAACGCCGCGCCGAAATTGAACAGTTCAGAACGGTTTCTCCGGCATTGAAACCCTATTACAAACAACTCGTTGAAGAATATCTTAAGGGCGAGTAAGTGACTGTTCAGTTATGTCAAACAGGAAAATAATGGTCTCCGGCTGCTTCGATCTGCTTCACAGCGGTCACGTAGCATTTCTGCAGGAGGCCTCCCAACTGGGCGATTTGTATGTGTGTATCGGATCCGATGATACGGTAAACGGCTTGAAGGGGCGTCGTCCGGTCAATTCGCAGCAAGAGCGGAAATTCATGCTGGAGGCACTGAAATGTGTTCATCAGGTCCGGGTGAGCCGTGGTTCCGGCATCATGGATTTTCTGCCCGAACTGGAAGATATCCTGCCAGATGTGTTTTTCGTGAATGAAGACGGACATACGCCCGTGAAAGAGGCGCTTTGCGCAGAAAAAGGTATAGAATATACTGTTTCACGTCGTATTCCTGCGGCTGAGCTTCCTGTTAGAAGTACGACGGCACTCCGGGAGGTATGTACCATTCCATACCGCATAGACCTCGCCGGAGGCTGGCTGGATCAGCCATGGGTATCGGGCTTTTACCCCGGACCGGTACTTACAGTCAGTATAGAGCCCACACAAGCCTTTAATTTCAGGAGCGGGATGGCTACCAGTACCCGTAACAAGGCCATAGAATTATGGAAAACGGCCTTGCCACCCGGCGATCCGGAGCAGATTGCCCGTCTTCTGTTTGCTTACGACAATCCGCCGGGCACCAAAGAGATTGCGGGTTCGCAGGATTCTATTGGCATCGTCATGCCGGCGCTCAACAAATCAAACTATACAGGTAATTACTGGCCAACTTCCATAAACAGTGTGCACGAAGAAGACATACTTTCGTGGCTGGAAGACAGGCTTTATCTGGTGACACTTGGCCCCCGAACCAGCGAATATGATGTACTTTCCGATACGAGAATAGATACATCGGGTGCGCGTGCACTCGCGGAGGCTGCGGAGGGTTGCTGGGCGGCTATTCTTGCAAAAGATGCGAATTCATTCGGACGCCATGTCCGGCTCTCATTCGAAGCCCAGATTGCCATGTTCCCAAATATGGTTGATGACGGGATAAAGAATATGATTGAGCAGTATCGCGAAGTTGCTCTGGGCTGGAAACTAAGCGGAGCAGGCGGGGGCGGTTACCTGATTATGGTTTCTGAAACACCCATTGAGCCAGCCGTACGTGTAAAAATAAGAAGAAAAGAGGTTTGATGATATGCTGCTTCGTCTGGACCTGCTCAAATATCAGTCAAAACTCAATGTCTCCGGAACAGAAGGTAACCTGCAGATATTTGATCCGATCAGGAAAAAACACGTAGCGCTGGCACCAGAAGAGTTGCTGAGACAGTTATTTCTCCTCTATCTTGTCGAAGAGAAAAAATACTCTCCGGGCCGTATCAGGTCGGAGATAGGCATTGAAGTGAACGGGATGAAGAAACGATGTGACATCGTTGTGTTCGACGCACAAATCAATCCCTGGCTGCTGGTAGAGTGTAAGTCGCCCGGCGTGGAGCTCACACAGGCGGTTTTTGAGCAGGCAGCAGTATATAACCTGAAGTTGAAAGCGCCCTATATGGCTATTACCAACGGGCTGGCTACATACTGCTGCGCGCTCGATTTCGAGCAATCCGGATTTACATACCTCGACGATCTGCCTGATATGATGTCCCGATAGTCATATTTCCGGGCAATCAGCAGTTGAGTGCGCCACAGACCGAAATGACCTGGCCGCTAACATATGCGCCCATATCGGAGGCAAGGAAAACGCAGGTATTGGCTACATCGTCGCCGGAGCCGAACCTTTTCAGGGGGATTCCTGCCAGGTAGCTTTCCTTCGTTTTTTCGTCCAGCGCATCGGTCATTTCAGTGGCGATGAAACCCGGAGCAATCGCGTTGCAGCGGACGCCGCGCGAACCGTATTCTTTGGCAATGGATTTGGAAAATCCGATGATACCTGCTTTGGATGCGGCATAATTAGCCTGGCCCTGTTGGCCGAAAACACCCACTACAGAACTCATGTTGATGAAAGAACCACCGCTCCTGATCATGTGCTTCAGTGCGTGCTTGGTCACGTTGAATACCGATTTCAGGTTTGTTTGAATGACCTCATCCCACTGTTGCTCGGTCATGCGGAGCATGAGTGTGTCTCGGGTAATACCGGCGTTGTTGATAACGATATCGAGTTTGCCGAAGTCTGCGACGATGCTGTTGACAAGCGTTTCTGCCTGCGCAAAATCGCCAGCATCACTCTGATAAGCACGGGCCGATTCGCCGAGTTCGGCGGCGAGCGCTTCGGAACGGGCGGCAGAGCCGGGTGAGACGTAAGTGAAAGCGACTTTTGCGCCGTGTTCGACAAACTTGCGTACGAGTGATTCACCAATTCCGCGGGATCCGCCGGTGATAAGAGCAACTTTTCCTTCCAGAAGTTTCATAGACAATGAGTGTGTTATTCGGGCGCAAAGTTCACGAAAAAACGGCAGGAATTGTCTGATTGGCGTGAAAAATGAGAACGAAACGCCAATAATACTGTTCATGACAGACACTTGTCGGGTTGAATTACCCGATCATGTTCCTTAAGTCCTATCTTTACCGCAGAAAAAATACCATGTACGCATACCTGAAAGGAAATATCACATTCAAAAATCCTGCCTACCTTGTACTGGAGGTACAGGGAGTTGGTTACCATGTCAATATTCCGCTGAGTACTTACACGGCGGTGGAAGGGCTGGAGGCTGCAACCATCTACACACACCTTATCGTCAGGGAGGATGCCCATACGTTGTACGGCTTTGCGACGCAAACGGAGCGGAGTATGTTTGTCAATCTGATAGGAGTAACCGGAGTGGGTGCAACCACGGCACAGCTGATACTTTCATCCATGTCAGTAGATGAAGTGCGTGCCGCGATCATTGGTGAGCAGGCACATATTTTGCAGAAAGTAAAGGGAATTGGTGCAAAGTCAGCCAAGCAAATCATTCTGGATCTGAAAAGCAAACTGAGCAAGGAAGCTCCCGACGGACCGGTATTACTGCCGTCCTATGCTGATAATTCGGTCAGAGAGGAGGCGATATCTGCCTTGCTGGCGCTTGGATTTAACAGGATTGCTGTACAAAAAGCCATAAACAATGTGATTTCGGCCAATCCGGATGCGAAGAAAGTGGAGGAAATTATCAGGCTGGCACTGAGGGCGCTTGCCGCCTGATGCGTTTGAACAAGTGTTAACTTTTTAAAAACAGCGAATCGGCGCACATTATCCTAATTTTGCAGTCGTTTTGATCATGTCAGAATACAAAGTGTGTAACGAATGCGGCTCCGCCCGCAACTTCAGTTCGAAGCATATTTTGGAAACCGAATCAAACATTTCTATCTAAACAGTTTTTCATGAAGAAGATTCTTCTCCTTGCCTTGCTGTTGCCTGCAATGATGTGGGCACAGGGAAATAAAAAAACAACCACCAGCACGGTATCCCTGATTTGCCGGCTTTATGGTACAACAGCCAATGCCGACAGTGTTTATGCCTATGAAAGTATGGGTCTGGCGAACAGAATTGTTGCCCGTGCAGGCCGTCGTGCGGCAGACAGTGCCTATGTGCTCGTTTTGCCCGCCTCATCGCCCAAAATTTATCTCGTTGGCGCCAGTGAACAGTCAACAGCCAAAGTTATCATGGGAACAGAAAAAGAGGTGACACTCTGGGGTAATACCATGTATATGAACAAGGCACGTACTGTGGGCTCTCCGGCCAACAAGGCGCTGGAAGCGGTACAAAACCGTATTACATCGTATCGCGAGCAGGCGGCTACTCTTCGCTCGCAGTACAATATGTCAACGGGAAATGCACGTCCGAAGTTTCAGGAGAAACTGGTTCAGTTCGGAAAAGAGAAGGAGAAAATGCTGGATTCACTGAAAGTTGCCAATCCGCTGCTGTGGCGCTATGCTGCGCTCAATCTCCCGCCGGATTATGCCGGACAAGAGGGAACAACCGAGGGGCTTTTTTACAGTTCCAACTTCTTCAGGTACGCCGATCTGAAAGACAAGGCCTTCGAGGAGCTCCCCGAGGTGTTCAGTGCTTTTGAACTCTATACCGCCACACTTCAGTCAATGGGAATCGGAACTGAACGCATTGCGGAAATTGCCCAGGGTCACCTGAATGGTATCCCGACGTCGAGCCCCACCTATCGGATGGGACTGGGGGGTATCATTTCCGGGCTCAAGAGCACCAATAGTGTGGCGTACACAACGCTTGTCCAGAAATATGTTGACACGTACAAAAACTCCAGTTATGGAGAGATACAGCGTCTCGAAACCGATATGCGCCGGGCATCTGTCAATCTCACAGGAGTGGAAGCTCCCGAACTGGCCGGTATGACACCAGACAGCGGTTACTTTTCGCTGAAGCAACTCAGAGGCAAGGTAGTCATGATTGACTTCTGGGCCAGCTGGTGTGGTCCCTGCCGCAGGGAAAATCCGAATGTGGTAGCCAATTACAACCTGTACAAAGACAAGGGATTTGAAATACTGGGAGTGAGTCTCGACCGCGAAATTGGTGCATGGAGAAAGGCAATACAGGCTGACGGCCTCCCCTGGTACCATATCAGCGACCTGAAGGGGTGGCAAAGCTCCCACGCTGCGCTCTACAATGTGACTTCTATTCCACAGACGCTGCTTCTTGACAAGGATGGTAAAATTATTGCAAGAAACCTTAGAGGAGAGGCGCTTGGTGCCAAATTGAAGGAGCTTTTCGGCTCCTGATCTGTTCTTGCTTGTTTCCGGTGTACAAAGCCCGCTCTTGGCTTGCCGTACATCATAAAATATATTGGCCCCGGGCAGTTTCTGACTGATCCGGGGTTTTTTGCTGTAAAAAAGTGTTAAAGTCAGGTGTCACGCAACCAGATGATGTGTATTTCCGTGATAACAGTTATCTACATACTGTGAATCTGGACCAGATCATCGAAGGTTGCCGGAGGGGCGACAGGCGGAGCCAGCAACAACTGTTCTCCCGCTTTTACAACTATACCATGACGATCGCGCGTCGTTACATGGGGTCCCGTGATTTGGCTGAAGAGGTGGTAAGTGACGCATTTTTCAAAGCATTCACAAAAATTAACCTTTACGAAGGAGCCATGCCTTTTCAGCCATGGCTAAGACGAATCGTTATTAATACTGCTATTGATCGTCTTCGTTCCAACATTGCAGAGAAACTGAATCAGGAATCTCTTGCCAGTATCGAATTATACGAAGACGCCACCGTTATTGCCGATTTGACCCGGGAGCAAATCTGGGCTATGCTGGATAATCTTCCGCCCGGTTATCGAGCTGTTTTTAATCTCGCCGTTGTTGATGGTTACACGCATGAGGAAGTCGCGGAAGCACTCGGAATAACCGTAGGTGCTTCCAAATCCAATCTTTCCAGAGCCAGGCAGTATTTGCGCCGACTGCTCCGGAACGAGTTTGAGTTTTTCGATTAACTACAAGTCCAGGGTAAATATCTGCTTATGAAGGAATTTGATCGTTATTTCAATGAGAAACTGAATGAAGAAGTTCAGTTTCCCAATCGGGAGAGGAACTGGATGGATATGTCCAGGCGCCTTGATGCCCTGGAAACGGGAGCTGGCCTTATGAAATCCAGGCTTGGCCCGTGGCAGGCTGTCTCTGCGCTGGCAATCGCTTTCGCAGGTATGTTTGCGTGGCAAAATTATAGTCTGCGATCGGAGTGCAGTAATATGAAAAAACAGATTGCCGGCCTTCAGTCCTCTGTTGCCGGTATTGGTCGCCTTGCCGATTCGGTTGAAGAATTGAAAGTAGCTCAGGAAAAAACATTTCAGGCTGTATCGCAGCACGCTAAAGAAGAGTACTCAAAACCACCAGCTGTCCACTATTATCAGCCGATTGACATACCGGCAGAGAGCGCTTCGATACCAGCGATGCCCGGTTCTGGCACGGATACCGTTCAGATACAATCAGAAGACGTTCCTGTCGTGGAAAACTTCGATCACCTGGCAAAAATCCGGTCGGAGGAGGTACAAAGCAGAGCCAGTAAAACACTTGCTCCTTCAATACCGGTGCGCCCCCCGGGCCGCTCCAACTACCGCTACAAACTCGGAATATCGGCTGTTGCCGGGAAAATGGTGCCGGATGTTGAAGGCATTTCTTTAATAAAAGGACAAGGGGTGAGTGCCGAGTATAAACTCTGGAGGAATTACTGGTTGGGCGTCACCGCAGACTGGGTAACGCACAGCCTGGATGCTCCCACCTATCCCGGGACGCTGAAGCAGCCGGAAGGAGATACTATTCCGGGGCCCGTCTGGGGCTGGGGTTGGTCCTGGCATCATTACAAACTGATTGGCGTTGAAAGTACGCAGCAAACACGGCACTATTCAGTTGGTATCAGGTATGAAATTCCAACCCGATGGCTTTTGAAACCATCGGTAAGATTATCCTACAGCTGGATAAGGGCTGCTCCTGCCACCGTGACGTACACGTACTTCAAGCGAAATCACTACCCATACAGCGACCCCATTGAGTATTATGCTGTAGTCAAAACAAATCCGGGGTTGTTGGGGGAGCAGTGGCGTCTGGGTTTTGGCCTGGAGCGCGATATGCCCCGGTGGTCATTTGGTTTAATGGCTGAGTACTCCCGAAAAAGTCAGGTTTCCAGTACCGGTATCGGAGCCTTGTTCCTGAGAGGGGGAATCAGTTATAAACTTTAACACAAATATCCGGGGATGTAACGCAACCAGTTGCTGTTTCATCCGTAAAAACAAGTATTCACGTTACTGATTCTTTTTTCAGTTTGCTGTGAATTAGAAGAGTAATTTCCGCTATACAGTTTTACTTTTGTCCCCCGGCCGCGTAAGGCGCCGGGGGATTTTTCATAAAATATTCAAACCATGCAAAAACTATACATTTTCCCAGCACTCCTGATTATTTTCGTCATCTTTTCATGCGAAAAAAATACTTCCGAGGTAGATTATCTGAGTCAGGCCGATTGTTCAGGCGTTGATTTCGCGACAAATACCTACACCAATAATATCAAGGACATCATGGACACCTACTGTGCGCTTTCGGGCTGCCACAACGCTTCAAGCAGAGAGGCGGGTGTTGATCTGAGCACTTACGCCAAGACGAAAAATGCTTTTGAAACTACCAGTTGTCTGTGCACTATTCACCATGGAAGTGGTTGCAGTCCGATGCCCAAGGGTGGTGCCAAGCTGAGTGATGCCACAATCAAGTTGATTGATTGCTGGGCTAAAAATGGATATCAGGAATAAACTCAGTTAAAAATCAAGTCACATGTGGCTCCAGATACCGGACAATTCCGATTTTTCTATTCATAACCTTCCATACGGTATTTTTTGTCCGCCGGGAAGCACCAGTCCGCGAGCGGGCATGGCGATTGGCAATCAGATTATTGATTTGTCTGCAGCAGCCGATACCGGGTTGTTCGGCAAGCGCAGATTTTTCGTGAAGATTTTCACTCAGCCGGTACTGAACGAATTCATAGCGCTGGGGAAGCCGGTTACAGGCAAAATCAGGAAAAAGGTTCGTGAGTGGCTTGAATTGCCGGAACGCCCCGAGAATGCCGACGGAATATTATGCGACAGGGCTGGTTCAACTATGCTGATGCCGGTTCGTGTTCCGAACTACACGGACTTTTACAGCAGTATGGAGCATGCCAGCAATGTCGGGAAGATGTTTCGGCCCGATGGCAATCCGCTCCTGCCCAACTGGAAGTGGATACCCGTTGGTTATCACGGACGTGCCTCTTCCATCGTTGTAAGCGGAACACCAATCAGGCGCCCTGCCGGGCAGATTCTGCTCCCCGGCGGCAGTCCCGATACGCCGGTGTATTCCAAATCCAGGCAGATGGACTTTGAGCTCGAGATGGCATTCATTGTTGGCAAAGAGAGCAGGCTTGGAGAGCCGGTACCGGTGGAAAAAGCAGAGGAGTATATATTCGGTCTCGTACTTTTCAACGACTGGAGTGCGCGGGACATTCAGCGCTGGGAGTACGTGCCCTTGGGGCCGTTTCTGGGTAAAAACTTCGGATCCAGCATATCTCCCTGGATAGTACCGATAGAGGCATTGCGTCCATTTATGGTTAAAGGTCCAAAGCAAAGTCCTGCGCCACTGGACTACCTTAAAGCCAGGGGACAAAAGCATTACGATATTCAGCTGGAGGTGGCCATAAAGCCTCAAGGGGCGGAATCGGAAACCGTTGTCACGCGATCGAATACGCGATATCTTTACTGGTCCATGGTACAACAACTGACTCACCATACGGTGAACGGCTGTAATTTACAGGTAGGGGATATGCTGGCCTCCGGTACAATCAGTGGCCCTGTGCCGGGAAGTTACGGCTCAATGCTCGAACTCAGCTGGGCAGGAAAACAGCCTGTTCCGCTTGAGGACGGCAGCACGCGTACATTTCTTCAGGATGGCGATACCGTTGTCATGCGGGCCTGGTCGTCCGAAGGAGAAGTACGGGTGGGTTTTGGTGAAGTGAGCGGGACCTTACTTCCCTGATTCTGTGTGAGTACGTTCCGGCCGTGCCCTAATTGTCGGATCTGATCACATTGGACACCCATTCGAACCTGCGAAGTTCCAGAATGGCTCGCTGCAGTTGGTCGGTATTAACAACAATCAGCCCCAGATGTCCTTCGAAGTAGCCACCTTCCCCTTTGATTTCGAAGGATCGGATATTAATTCCAAGGTCATAAATTCTGTTGGTCAGCTGCTGTATAACTCCGGGGCCGGTGTCAATACCGGTTACAACAACGTGGGCCAGAAAATCTGATCGCGAAATATTGCCCCAGGTGGCCGACAGAATCCGGTGCCCGTACTGGGCGTAGAGATTGTTGGCGTTGGGACAAGTAGTTCTGTGTATTCTGGCGCCGCCGGTTGTCAGAACGAAAGCGAAGATATCGTCGCCTTGTACCGGATTGCAACAGGTGGCAAATGAATGCTGGTAATAACTGCCTGGTTCGTTATTGATAATGATTTCCGGCTTGATTTCCGGCTTGTTTTTTTTGAAAACCGGAGCGTCCTGAAATCTGGGTTTGGGGGGCTCAATTTCGGCCAGCACGTTGCCTTCGGCCTTGAATTTCCGGTTGATTTTTCGGAGATCCACCTGATTAAGGTATATAGCGCTCAGGAATTCTGTTCTGTTCAGAAATCCGTACCACTTGACAAGCATATCGCAGTTTTCTTCAAAGGAAACCTTCAGGTTATTCATCTTTCGTTCGAGAATCTCCTTTCCGAAGTCAGCCTGCACTTTTTTCTCCTCCTTCAGAGCTGCGCGAATCCGGTTTTTGGCCTTGGAGGTGACAACATTCTGAAGCCAGTCTTCCGTTGGCTTCTGATTTTTATCCGTTATAATCTCCAGTTGGTCGCCTTCACTCAGTTTGTGAAAAATGGGTACCAGCCGGTTATTAATCTTTACCGAGCGGCACATACAGCCGAGATCGGAGTGGATACTGAAGGCAAAATCGAGTGCGGTAGCTCCCTCCGGCAGCGTTTTCATCTCCCCTTTCGGTGTGAAAACGTGTACTTCTTCGGTAAACAGCTCACTCCGGATATCGGCCAGAAGTTCGATGGCGTTACCCGAGGAGTTTTCAATGGTCTCCCTTATCCGTTGCAGCCATATTTCATATACATCGGCATCGCCTTTTTTCCCGCCCGATTTGTACTTCCAGTGGGCGGCAACCCCCCGTTCGGCTATATCATTCATCCGCTCGCTGCGAATCTGAACCTCTACAAACTTGTTGTCGAGACCCAGCACAGTTGTCTGGAGTGACTCATAACCATTTGATTTAGGGGTGGTAATCCAGTCGCGCAGACGCTCCGGAACAGGCTGGAAATGGTCGGTTACATACGAGTAGATCTCCCATGCACGTCTTTTTTCCCACTCTCTGGGGGCCTCATAAATAACCCTGACAGCAAACAGATCAAAGATATCTTCAAAGGGCACATACTTGCTGTGGATTTTTCGCCAGATGGCAAAGATAGATTTCGGTCTGCCAATAACCCTGTGCTTGTAGCCAAGGTCCTGAAAAATCTCCTGAAGTTTTTTGATGAATTTCTCGATGTATTCAGAACGCGACTTGAGCTTTTCTTCCAGTTTTCGGGCTATATCCTTGTATTCGTCCGGGTGTTGAATCTTGAAGCAGATATCTTCCAGTTCCGTTTTGATTTTCTGGAGACCAAGGCGGTGAGCTACGGGAGCGTATATGTACGTCGTTTCGGCTGCTATCTTTTTCTGCGATTTGTCTGACATGCTCTTGATGGTACGCATGTTGTGAAGACGGTCGGCGAGTTTGATCAGAACCACTCGTACATCTATGAGCATGGTACGCAGAACCTTTGACAGATTTTCGGCCTGAGGGCTTTCCGAGTTATGCAGACCATCGAGTTTGGTCAGTCCGTCAACAATGAGTGCAACTCTGTCACCGAACTGATTGTGTATTTCCTTCAGCGTTACTTCGGTATCTTCCACGACATCGTGCAGCAGTGCACAGATGGCTGCTGTAGGGCCAAGGCCAATTTCTTCCACGCAAATGCGGGCTACTTCAATCGGATGTGTGATATAAGGCTCTCCGGTTTTTCTCCGCTGCTCCTTGTGGGCCTCTACTGCTATCTCGTACGCTGCCCGCAACTGCTTCAGATCCTTCTCTTCCAGTGGTGTTTTGAATGAATGCAGCAGATCCCTGTAAGATTGAGTAATTAACTGGCGGTCGGCCTCTTCATCGTAGGTCATTTCACGCAGCGTTTCAGGAACAGATGCCGGTTGAGTATGTAGTTCTTGCATCACGGCTTCGCACATTTTATCGAAATAATCGGTAAATATACTGAATTCGAATGATTAACATTTTGTTTTTGTGTTTATTGCCTCTTTTTTCATTTATTTATGAAGAATCTACATTAGTATTTTGCCAAATTCCGTACTTTTGCACTCCTTTTGAGCAACAGCATTCATTTTTGGGTGAAACAGTTGTCTTTTTAGTACAAACAGCCCTGTATACACAG